>CAZVWX010000101.1:0-6109 GCA_964631105.1 uncultured Prevotella sp.
CCGGCGGGGCTGGTTAACATCCGTTAGTCATCACGCCGCCACACTATCCTTTTTCTCACCGAAAATACTAAAAATAGCTAATTTATTCTTTTTTGCTCAAAAAAAGCAACAGAAATCCTTGCTCCGTATCAGATAATTCTTTATATTTGCAGTAATCCCATAAAGGAGAACCATAAAGAGTTTATTGCCATGAACAAGGAGTCTTTAATGAATTTGGCCGGAATCTTCCAAGAGGAATTCCAGGGCATGACCGAGCACACGAATGTGGAACCCAAATTAGGAGGAGAATTCTGGTATGAGTAAGCTTGAGCTGACGCCGCAAGACGAGGAATTTTCCGCCCCAAGGCGATAAGGGCTGTCCTCCGTGATGAAGGGGACAGCCCTTATTGTCACTTTTCCCCACCGCCAAATGGTGACAATCAAAAAGAAAATGCGTATCTTTGCATCCGGAAGCACCACGACGGTGCGTCCCCAACATCGAAAAAAAACATCTCTCACATGCCTGAACACCTGCTTCTCCTGCTGCTGTCTCTTCTTCCATGTTGCGGGGCCCTAGCGCAAGACGCCGCAACGCCGCGCCACCAGCCCCGCCCATCGTTCGCACCCGACGGCGCAAGCCGTCTGACGGAACGTGACATCGCCTCGCCCACCGAGGGAGCCGTCGACTCCACGTTCGTGGGCGAGAAAGAGATGATGCAAGGACTTCTGGACATGCTTGCCCGCTTCGCCACCTATCTGAAAGACGACTTCCTGCAGGCCACGGAACCCAACTCCATCGGCGAGGCATGCGGATGCTTCAAGAGCAACTCCACCATGCAGGCCAACGAGGACGGCGTGCGGTCGAACGCCGACCTGGGCATGGTGGCCGCCTTCCTGAACAAGTACGGCCCGGGCAGAACCACGCTTCCACAGGGGGTGACATGGGCCGACGTGGACGGCATGGCCATGAAGAGCCTCGTCTTCGCCTACTCCACCCACAAGGCCAACCGGCTGAAGGCGTGCGCGGGCAACCGCTACTGGGGCTCGACGTCAGAGGCCGACCACACCTGGGAGAGCAGCCTCTGGGCCATGAGCGTGGCCTATAGTGCCTTCTTCCTCTGGGACAAGCTCACGGCGGAGCAGAAGGGATACATCGGGAATCTGCTCAAAGCCGAGTGCAACTACGAGCTGCAGCGCACCATCCCCACCGGATACCGGGGCGACACGAAGGCCGAGGAGAACGGATGGGAGGCTTGTGTGCTGGCGGCCACGCTCGGCCTTTTCCCCGACGACGGGCTGGCGCCGCAATGGTTTGAGCGCCTGCGCGCGTTTGCCATCAATTCCTACTCGCACGCCGCCGACAGCCTCGACACGACGGTGGTGGACCCCGGTTACGACAACAAGACCGTGGCCGACCTCTACCAGGGGCAGAACCTCTACGACGACTACACGCTGCAGAACCACAACTACTTCCACACCTCCTATCAGAACGTCGTCATCCAGGAGCTGGGCGAGGCCGCCCTGGCCCTGGAGATGTTCCAGAAGGAGCTCCACGGCACGGAGCGATGGAAGACCAACGCCTTGATGCACAACAATCTGAACGTGCAAAGAAACGTGCTCGACTGGCTCGCCCTGGCCGACGGCGAGCTCGCCATGCCCAACGGCAACGACTGGAGCCTGTTCCTCTACGACCAAATCACGTCGTACACCACCAACGCCACCTTCCTGGCCGACCCCGACGCACTCATGCTCGAAAACCTGGCCTACAAGATGATACAAGCCCGCCAGAGAACCACCGCCGACGGCTCATGGATCCTGCGCCCGGACATAGGCGCGCGCCGGATGGGGGTAGAGGCACACCGCGTGATGATGACCTACTTGATGCACAAGGCACACCCCACGGCGGGGCTCCGCCCCACGCGCTTCGGCGATTTCCGCAAGCGCCACGCCGCCGCGCGCCTGTTCACCACGCAGAACATCGTGCGCGGCTACAGCCCCGACCGGTTCACCACCTTCTCCTGGCAGCCGGGCATCGGCAGCTACACGGGCTACATCGCCGCCAACTCGGTGGACAGAAACAAAATCATCGTGCCCTACAAGGCGAACAACACGGGCAACTTCCTCGGATGGTACACCGTCGACGGAAAGAAGACCGACGCCACGCCCGCCACGCCCGCCACCTACCAAATTGACGGGCGGAGCCCCGCATGGGCCATGAACGGCCATCTCACCACAAACGGCGGCGCCCTCGACCACCGCTTCGCCATCTACTCCACGCCCGGCAACGCCGTAATCTATCTCGATGACGTCGCGGCCAACCAGCCGGCCACCATCAGCGGCGAGAGGGGCGGACTGATGGCCATCTCCACCGACGAGCTGACACGCCTCCGCCGCACCTTCTATTTCGGCGGCACGACGCAGGCCACGCTTGGCGGCACGCACCGCCAGCTCGACGGCACGACGCTGACCACGCTCGACACCGACTGGATCAACATCGACAACGCGCTGGGCGTCGTGGCCCACAACGGCGGCAAGATGGCCTTCGGCGACCGGGCCGACAACAACTCCATCATGACGGCCAAGCTGTACGCGGCCTACGACGACTCCACCCGAAGCTGCCGGGCCGGCGACGAGGTGGGCGCGCGCAACGTGGTCTACTACAGCAACATCTCGGCGCGGGAGACGCAGCAGGCCGACAGCAGGCTCGTCTGCTTGCGCGACAGCCTGCCGAAGGGATGGAACGGCGTGATTGCCGCCGACCCCGACGGCACGCAATACCTCCTGCTCTGCAACTTCCGCGGCAGCGGGGAGGCATCGCTCCGGGGTGTCACCACATTCCGCGGGGCCCCCGTGTTCACCACGCCCACGACCATAGAGAACGGGAGGTCGTCGGCCACCTTCTCCCTCAGCCCCAACACCTCGGTGGCCGAGCCCATCAGCTTCTTCGTGGAAGGAAGCGGCGTCGAGGCCGTGGCCCGGGGCGACAGTGCCTACATCCGGTCGAAGGCCGGCGGCCGCGTCACCGTCAAGTCGCACCGCGCCTCCAAGTCGGTCACCCTTGGCGCGGGAGCGACCGCCCTTGTCGGGCTCGCCAATGGGAAGGTGCGGATCGAGGCTGCCGACGGCTTCCCCTATTGAAGCCGCCGGGCCCTCACGAGCTCTATCGCCTCCTTGCCCGTCATGTGCTCCACGTCGAGCTCTATCATGCACATGGCCTTGAAGCCCTTGCTGATTTCCGCGGCCAGCGCCTCCCCGCCGTGGGGATTGTAGCGGTTGCCGAGCATGCGCAGGGCAGCCATCTTCTCGTTTTCATCGTCGATGATGCGTATCCGGCCGAAGCAGACGACGGAGCGGAAATAGGTCGTGTACTCCCCGCCCCTCACCTCGTCCTTGTCGATGACCGAGAACGAGGCCTTGCCGCACGCGCGGATGGCGTCAATCTTGTGCCCCTTGCGGGCGGAGTGGAAGAAGATTTTGCCGTCGTGATATACGTAGCTGATGGGCAGGGAGTAGGGGTAGCCGCCGTCGCCGAGAAGGGCGAGCGTGCCCGCCGTGGCCCTGGCGAGGATGGCCTCGCACTCCTGCCGTGTGAGCTGCTGGCGCTTGCGCCGCATGGGGCGGAACTCAAAATCCGTCATGACGCCGACACAGCTTTTAGTCCGACAATGGAGAGGATGAGGGTTGTGATGAAAAACAACCGCCCTGCCGTGGCAGGCTCGTGGAACACGGTGATGCCGAGAACGACGGTGCCCACGGCTCCTATGCCCGTCCACACGGGATAGGCGGTGCCCAGCGGGAGGTGACGGGCCGCATGGGCCAGGAGCCCCATGCTCAAGGCAGTGAAGAGGAGGAATGCGCCAATCCAAAGGGTGTGCTCCAGCCCAACCTTTCCCTTGGCCTCGCCGAGACAGAAGGTGAAACCACACTCGCACAGTCCGGCAACAATCAGAATAAACCAATTCATTTCTTATTGTTATTGTCAAACCATCCCTACCGAGGGCTGCAGCACTATTCCGGCGTCTCCTTCTGAGAAATGCGGTGCAAAGGTACAAAAATAAATGGGAACCGGCGTGGATGGAGCGTGATTTTTCTTTTTTTGCCTCATCACAGCCCGGGGCGGGGGCGATGGACAAGCCCGGGCGGCAAGGCGGTGGAGCTGAATCTAGAGGGAAGAGAACCCGGGAAGTCAAGTTCGGCATGTCGGCCCAGCTCCTGGTGAGGCTTTGTGACGGTTCCGGCGTACACCCGCAGGGGCCGCACAAGGCATGGTCTCCGCGGGCGGGCGACGCGCTCCGGGAAGGTGATGGATGGAATCAGAAATGTATTTACATTTTTCTTTTCCCTTCAAAAAACCCGTTTTGACAGAAAGTCGGAACATTCCGGATTCTTGCGACATTTTGCGAAGTTTTCTCATCGATTTGATTACCGTTTTGTAAAGATGCGAGAAAAATAGGGGGTCGATTCGAAGAACGGCCTTCTTCGGTCCGAAGAACGGCCTTCTTTGCCTCGAAGAACGGCCTTCTTCGATGCCAAGAAGGCCGCTTACACATGGCAAGAAGGCCGTTCTTCGAATCAATGGGAGAATAGTTGACAATCGAAGTCGGCTTCCCGTGATGTCGGACAACGCCCGTCCTCGTGCTCCACTTCCCTTTTCTTGTGTTCCCTCGAGTGGGCGACGCCCCACGCCACAGGGTTACCCACACGGCCCCAACGGACGCTGGGCAGAGGCATGCACAACTTGTGGAAGTTGAATAAACGTTATTTTCTTTGGCCATATCAGTGAAATTGATTAAATTTGCACCGATTTAGGCAAAAAAAAGATGAACGAAACCACACACACCGACGACGAGTTCAAAAGGGTGATGGCGGAGTGCCGCTCGCTCTTCGAGAAGAAGCTTCACGATTACGGCGCCTCGTGGCGCCTGCTGCGCCCGACATCGCTCACCGACCAGCTCTTCATCAAGGCCAAGCGCATCCGCTCGCTCGAAATCAAGGGGCACTCGAGCGTGGGCGAGGGCATCCTGCCGGAATTCGTCGCACTCATCAACTATGGCATCGTGGGGCTCATCCAGCTGGAGAGGGGGTTTGCCGACACCGTGGACATGACGGTCCAGGAGGCCCTCGACGCCTACGACGGCTACGCGCGGAAGGCCTACGGCCTAATGGTGCGCAAGAACCACGACTACGGCGAGGCGTGGCGCGACATGCGCGTATCGAGCTACACCGACTTCATCCTCACCAAGATAGAGCGCGTGAAGGAGCTGGAGAACATCGGGGGGAAGGCGCAGGTGTCGGAGGGCATCGACGCCAACTATCTCGACATCATCAACTACGCTGTGTTCGGAGTAATCAGACTAGAGGAATAGGGATTTGGCTACAGCAAGGAAAACCATCGTCAACATCTGCAGGACGCTGCTGGCCCTGACCTTCATCTTCTCGGGATATGTGAAGGCCATCGACCCGCTGGGCACGCTCTACAAGCTCCAGGAATACCTGGAAGCCGTCGGGGCGCCGGCGGCCGCGCCCGACTGGGTGTTGCTCGTGGGGGACGTGGCGCTGGCCGCGCTGGAGTTCACCCTGGGCATCCTGCTGCTCTTCGCCATCCGGCGGCGGCAGTGCTCGCGCCTGATGGTGGCCGTGATGGTGGTGATGACGGCCGTGACGGTGTGGCTCGCCGTGGCCAACCCCATCAAGGACTGCGGATGCTTCGGCGACGCCATCCACCTGACGAACACGCAAACCCTGCTGAAGAACATCGTCCTGCTGGCGTGCAGCGCCGTCGTGGCGTGGAGGCCGCTCGACATGGTGCGCTTCATATCGAAGTCGACGCAATGGATTGTCATCAACTACACCATCCTCTTCATCCTCATCTCCAGCGGCTACAGCCTGTACCACCTGCCGCAATTCGACTTCCGCCCTTATCACATCGGGGCCGACATCAGGCAGGGCATGACGGTGCCGCCGGGTGCGCCGAAGGCGGAATTCAACACGACGTTCGTGTTGGAAAAGAATGGCGTGAGAAAGGAATTCTCGCTTGACGACTACCCCGACTCGTCGTGGACGTTCGTGGAAAGCAAGACGGTGCAGACGCGGGCGGGGTATGAGCCGCCCATACACGACTTTTCCATCG
>CAZVWX010000102.1:0-6055 GCA_964631105.1 uncultured Prevotella sp.
AGTACTGCTGCCACTTGCTCAGCGTGCTCTTCTCCAGCAGCCGGTGCGCCTCGATGATGAGCATCGGGGCCGCCGCCTCGAAGCCCACGCGCCCCTTGATGCCGATGATGGTGTCGCCCACATTGCAGTCGCGGCCGATGGCATACGACGCGCCCACCTCCTCGACCTTCTGGATGGCCTTCACCTTGTCGTCGAAATGCTCGCCGTCGACGGCCTCAATCTCGCCCTTCTTGAAGGTGATGCGCAGCTCGGCCTCGGGCTCCTTGGCGGTGACGTGCTTCAGATAGGCCTCCTCGGGCAGCCCCTGGGTGGGGTCGAGGAGCTCGCCGCCGCAGATGCTCGTGCCCCAGATGCCGACGTTGTAGCTGTACTTCAGCTTGGTGAAGTCGGCCGAGAATCCGTGGCTGTTCAGATAGTCCACCTCCTCCTTGCGGCTCAGCGCGTGGTCGCGGGTGAGGGTGATGATTTCCGTGCCCGGTGCCATCACGAGGAACGTCATGTCGAAGCGTATCTGGTCGTTGCCCGCGCCGGTCGAGCCGTGGGCTATGGCGTCGGCGCCAATCTCGTTGGCGAAGCGGGCTATGGCTATGGCCTGGAAGATGCGCTCCGACGACACCGAGATGGGGTAGCAATTGTTGCGGAGCACGTTGCCGAAAATCATGTACTTGAGCGACTTCTCGTAATACTCCTGCGTGACGTCGAGCGTGACGTACTTCACGGCGCCGAGCTTGTAGGCGTTCTCCTCGTTGCGCTTCAGCTGCGCGGGGCTGAACCCGCCCGTGTTGGCGCACGCCGCATAAACGTCCCATCCGTCCTGGCTGAGCTTCATCACCGTGTATGAGGTGTCAAGGCCTCCCGAGAAGGCCACTACTACTTTTTTCTTTGCCATAGTCTCTTTTGTCTATCCGAATGATTGAATGTTGGTTTGCTAACTTCTTTTCCGCCCGATTACCTGACGGGGTGGCCGTCGATGCGGCTGATGCGGTCGAGCACGGCGGCGGGCAGCCGCGCGGGCAGGTGCTCCTCGGGGTCGAAGAGCATGGCCGTGCAGATGCAGTACTTGCGGCCCGTGCGCACGAGCACGTCGTGGTTGATGCACCCCTCGCATCCCCGCCAGAAGCTCTCGTCGTCGGTCAGGTCGGCGAAGGTCACGGGCAGGTAGCCCAGCTGCGTGTTCATCTTCATCACGGCCGAACCGCTCGTGAGCGAGAATATCTTGGCGTGGGGCCAGCGCTTGCGTGCCAGCGTGAAGGTGACGTCCTTGATGCGCTTGGCCAGGCCGAGGCCTCGGAAGTCGGGGTGCACGATGAGTCCCGAGGTGGTGACATACTGCTTGTTGCCCCAGGTCTCGATGTAGCTGAATCCGGCAAACGTCTCGCCTTGCAAGGCGATGACCGCCTTGGCCTCCCTCATCTTGGTGGCCACGTACTCGGGCGACCGCTTGGCGATGCCCGTTCCGCGCACCTTGGCGGCGTCGGCGATGGTTTGCAGGATGGTGTCGACATACTTGATGTGCGACTCGTCGGCCACCATAACTTTTACTTCTTCCATGTTTCTGTATATATAAATAAGGTGTAGGCCGCAGCCGCGGCTCCTTCCCCTATAGATTCGGTATGACGGTGCGGAGCCCCTCGATGACATCCGCCGACCGCGCGCCATCTCTTTTGACGATGAAGATGGTGTCGTCGCCGGCGATGGTCCCCAGGATTTCGGGGATGTCGCCGTTGTCGATGTTGTAGGCAATGCTGCTGGCATAGCCCGGCCGGGTCTTGATGACGCCCATGTTGCCGGAGAAGTTGACGGAGAGGAAGCCCGGTGTCGTGAGCATGTCGGTGGCCGACTCGGGCTTTCTCACGCGCCTGTACATGGTCTCGTTGGGCAACACGTAGACGTATTTCCCGTTCATGCTGGCCGCCTTGGCCACCTTCAGCTGCTTCATGTCGCGGCTCAGCGTGGCCTGCGTGACGCGGAAGCCCTCGCTGGCAAGAGCCTGCAGCACTTCCTCCTGGTTGCCCAGCTCTTGACTGGAGATGATCATCTTCAAGGCTTCCAATCTATTGGCTTTTTCTCTCATGGGTGTATTTTTATCCGTAAATCGGGTGCAAATATACAACATATTTCATGATATGCCAAATAAAAATGCAAGAAAGTGATGTCCAAGCCCCCAAAAGAGGCTCTTCGAGGAGGCCGCACCCCGCGCCGTGGCGCGACGACGGCGCCCGCCGCCCCCGTGCAGGCCCTTGCCGCCGCCCCCGTGTCAGCCCTTGCCGCCGTCCGTGGCCGCGCGGAAGTTGCGCACGGGGTTGGCATACATGGTGAGCATGCGCTCGCGCAGGTAGGCCTCGTCCTTGCCGGGCAGGCTGATGCGGGCGAGCTGCGCGGCCACATACTCGTCGAAGCGCCGCCTGTCGGCCGGCGTGTAGCTGCCGGCATTGTCGCTGGAGCCCTCCAGCTCGTCCAGGGCGACGAAGTTGTTGGGATAGAGGCGGTAGTTGGCGTGGATGTCATGGTCGATGCGGTCGGCCACGGCCTTGAAGAACGCCCCGCGCGGCATGGCGGGATCGAGGGCGAGCAGCCACTCGTCGAGGCACGGCGCACAGTGGTAGTGCACGCGCCCCTTGTAGCCCATGACGCCCGTCTGCATGCTCACGAGGTCGTCGGTGGGTCCCTTCTTCCATCCCGGCGTGTCGCGCTTCAGCTGGAACTCCCTGGCCTTGAGGAAGTCGCACGGGTCATACTCGTACGATATGCTTGTGGGCACGATGTGCAGGGCGGCCAGCCGCTCGGCCGGCGTGCCGCTGCCCCCCATGGCCATCATCTTCAGCACGCCGTCCTGCGTGTGGTCGGAGCTGTCCTTGGCCCGCCCCTCGCGCTGCGCTATCCAGACGTTCTCCTTCTTCTGCCCGATGGCGAAGTGCATGTAGTCGGCCAGGCGCTTCGACGCCAGAAGCATCTGCCTCGGCGGCAGGCCCCGCTCCACGATGAACGCCTTGTTGAGCCGGCAGAAGTCCTTCACCCAGGGCACGGTGAGGAGGTTGTCGCCGATGGCAATCTCGCAGGTGGTGGCGAAGTGAGCGTCGACGAGCAGCTTGTCGAGCAGGCCCGAGTCCATCACGATGTCGCGGTGGTTGCTCACGAAGGTGTAGTTGCGGCGCGTGTCGAGGGCCGAGGCGTCGAGGTCGTAGCCCGTGGAGGCCTTCGCCATCAGCCTTTCCACGAATCCATAGATGAAGGCGAGCTGGAACTGGAGCGTCGTCTTGCACCCGCGCATCTTCCGGGCGATGTCCTCTACGGGCACGCCGGGGTATACATAGGCCAGCAGCTGCCTGAACTGCCCGTTGGCGAGCAGCCGGTCGTACACCTGCGGGAGGTCTTCGGGCTCCCAGGGGCGTATCTCGTCGAATTCCTTGGGTATCTGCATGGCTCTCTCAGAACTGGTTTTCCACGATGTCGCCCAGCACGTCCTTGATGTCGAGCCCGGCGGCGCGCACCTGCTGCGGGATGAAGCTGGTGGGCGTCATGCCCGGCGTGGTGTTGATTTCGAGCATGTTCACCAGGTCGTTGCCTTCGGCGTCCTTGGAGATGATGTAGTCGATGCGGATGATGCCGTTGGCGTGCAGGATGTCGTAGATGCGCGACGTCTCGGCGGCGACGGCCCGTGCCGTGGCGGGGTCGAGGCGTGCGGGGGTGATTTCCTTCACCTGTCCGTTGTACTTGGCGTCGTAGTCGAAGAACTCGTTCTTGGTGACCACCTCGGTGGCCGGCAGCACGACGGTCTTCTGCCGCGTCTTGTAGACGCCCTGGCTGATTTCCGTCCCCTTGAGGAAGGCCTCCACCATCACCTCGTCGCTCTCCATGAAGGCCACGCGCAGGGCCGGTGCGAGCTGGTCGGCGTTCTTCACCTTGCTCACGCCGAAGCTCGACCCGTCGGCGGCGGGCTTGACGAACACCGGCATGCCGAGCCTGCGCTCGATGGCGGCCTCGTCGTAGCTCTCGCCGCGGCGCAGCAGGATGCTGTCGGCCACGCGCACGCCGAAGCCGCGCAGGTAGTTGTTGAGCACGAACTTGTTGAACGTCATGGCCTCGACGAGCACGCCTCCCGTGCTGTAGGGCAGGTGGATGAGGTCGAAGTAGCCCTGCATGACGCCGTTCTCGCCGGGCTGGCCGTGGATGGTGATGTAGGCGTAGTCGAAGTAGACGCGGCGGCCGCCGTCGACGAACGAGAAGTCGTTCTTGTCGACCTTGGCGATGTCGCCGTTGCTGAGTTCCACATGCCAGTCGAGCCCCTTCACGTCGACAATGTATATGTTGTATCGTTCTTTGTCGAAGAAGGAGTAGAGCCCCTTTCCGGAGCGCATCGACACGTCGTGCTCCGAGGAGTCGCCACCGCAGACGATGGCAATTGTCCGTTTCATATCCATGATGTTTTGCATTTAGTATGGGTTTGCGAATATGTCCTGCGCCGTTCCGGCCACGTAGGCGCGCCATTTGGCGACGAGCGCGGCGAAGTCGTCCGGCCACTCCGAGGTGAAGTCCATCTGCCTGCCGGTCCTGGGGTGGCGGAACCCGAGCGTCCGCGCGTGGAGGGCCTGGCGCGGGCAGAGGCGGAAGCAGTTTTCCACGAAGGCCTTGTAGGCCGACGACCGCTGCCCCCTGAGGATGTCGCGTCCGCCGTAGGTGGCGTCGGCGAAGAGGGGGTGGCCGGCGCTCTTCATGTGGGCGCGTATCTGGTGGGTGCGCCCCGTCTCGAGCACGCACTCCACGAGGGTGGTGTATCCGTACCGCTCCATCACCCGCCAGTGGGTGACGGCGCTCTTGCCCACCCCGCCGGCGGGGTCGAACACCTTCATGCGCAGGCGGTCCCTGGGGTCGCGGGCGATGTTGCCCTCTATGCGCCCGGCCTCGCCGGCCATGTTGCCCCACACCAGGGCGTTGTAGCTGCGGCGCGTGGTCTTGTTGTAGAACTGCCTCCCCAGGGCCGTCTTGGCCTCGGGGGTCTTGGCCACAACGAGGAGGCCGGAGGTGTCCTTGTCGATGCGGTGCACCAGGCCCACGTCGGGGTTGTTGGCGTCGAACGACGGCACGCCGCGCATGTGCCACGCCACGGCGTTGATGAGCGTCCCGGTGAAGTTGCCCGCCCCGGGGTGGACCACCATGCCGGCCGGCTTGTCGACCACCATGAGGTCGTCGTCCTCGTAGACGATGTCGAGGGGGATGTCCTCGGCCACGATGCTCGTGTCGTGGCGCGGGCGGTCGAGCACGAGGGTGACCACGTCGGCCGGCCTCACCTTGTAGTTGCTCTTCACGGGGCTCCCGTTCACGCGTATGGCCCCGGCGTCGGCAGCCTGCTGGATGCGGTTGCGGCTCTGGTAGGGGTTGCGCGCGGCCAGGAACTTGTCGATGCGCACGGGCTGCTGCCCCTCGTCCACCACGACGCGCCAGTGCTCGAAGAGGCCTGCGCCCGGCTCCTCCCAGGGGTCATTCCGCTCCATGGCCTCCTCCCGTCTCTGGCACCACCTCGAACTCGTCCTTCTCTTCAGCCGCGGGCGCGGGGGCGGGCTCGGCGGAGCCCACCTCCTCCATGGGGTCCTCGTCGTCCTCGGGGTCGATGAAGTCGACGCTGTCGGAGGCCAGCCGCTGCCCGTTGCCCACCTGGATGACGAGCGTGGCCTCGGTGGACACCTTGTCGCCGGCCACCACGTGGCGCCCGTTGGCCGTGATGCCGTAGACCCAGTCGAGCTCGCCGGGGACGAACTCGGGCTGGCCGAGCCTGAAGCCCATGGCGGTGAGCTTGGCCATGGCCTCGCGCAGCGAGCTGTTGTCGATCACGTCGGGCAGGGTGATGGTGGGCGAGTGGGCGGCGTTGATGGTGACGTAGACCACGTGGCCGGCCTTGACGCGCTCGCCGGGGGCGGGGCTCTGCTCCAGGATGCAGCCCGGGGCCAGGCGCTTCACGTAGCCGGTGTCCTGCACCTCCATCTCCAGGCCGAGGGCGGCGAGCTGGGCGGTGGCGTCGTCGAAGGTCTTGTGCATGAGGTTGGGGATGGGTATCGCC
>CAZVWX010000103.1:0-6041 GCA_964631105.1 uncultured Prevotella sp.
ACACGGGCGTCTATCACGCCATCGCCAAGGCCGTGGTGGCCGTGGACCAGTGCGTGCGCGAGGTGATTACCGCCGCCAAGGCCAACGGCTACGAGGCGCTCATCATCGCCGACCACGGCAATGCCGACCACGCCATCAACGACGACGGCACGCCCAACACGGCACACTCGCTCAACCCCGTGCCCTTCATCTACGTCACCGACAACAATTCGGCCACGGTGAAGGACGGACGGCTGGCCGACGTGGCGCCTTCCATCCTGCACATCATGGGCCTGGAACAGCCTGCCGACATGACGGGCGAGAACTTGATTTCGGACAACCGCTGATGGAAGTCAGGATTGAGGAGAGCTGGAAGCAGCGGCTCGGCGACGAGTTCGGGAAGGACTACTTCGCCGAACTCGCCAAGGGGGTGCACGAGGAGTACCGATACTTCAAGTGCTTCCCCCCGGGCGGGCTCATCTTCAACGCCTTCAACCTCTGCCCTTTCGACCGGGTGAAGGTGGTCATCATCGGCCAGGACCCCTACCACGAGCAGGGGCAGGCCATGGGGCTGAGCTTCTCGGTGCCCGAGGGCGTGCCCATGCCGCCCTCGCTGGTGAACATCTTCAGGGAGATACAGGCCGACCTGGGCAAGCCGATGCCGCCCTCGGGCGACCTCACGCGCTGGGCGCGGCAGGGTGTGCTGCTGCTCAACGCCACGCTCACCGTGCGCGAGCATGTGGCCAACAGCCACCAGCGGCTGGGATGGAGCCGGTTCACCGACGCGGCCATCAAGGCGCTCAATGCCGGGCGCGACCATGTGGTGTACATGCTCTGGGGCGGATACGCGCGGTCGAAGAAAATGTACATCGACGCCTCGCGCAACTGCATCCTGGAAAGCGTGCATCCCTCGCCGCTGTCGGCCAACAGGGGCGGCTGGTTCGGAATGCACCAGTTCTCCAGGTGCAACACTTATCTGAAGAACAATCACATGACGCCCATCGACTGGTGAGGCCGCCGGCGGACGCAACGAGGCTCGGGGGAGTGAAAGAACTGCATATCCTACAGGTGGGTCAGGTGCTGGTGTCGCCCGACATCTTCACCGAGATGTTCTGCTGCGACCTGGCGAAGTGCCATGGCCGCTGCTGCGTCGAGGGTGACGACGGTGCGCCGGTGACGCTCGACGAGGTGGCCGGGCTGGAGAATGCCCTGGACGTGGTGTGGGCGGACATGAGCGCGTCGGCCCAGGCCGTCGTCGACCGGCAGGGCGTGGCCTATGCCGACCGCGACGGCGAGCTGGTGACGAGCATCGTGCAGGGGCGCGACTGCGTGTTCACGTGCTACGAGGGCGACACGTGCTTGTGTGCGCTGGAGCGGGCGTGCCGCCAGGGGCGGTCGCAATGGGCCAAGCCCATCAGCTGTGCGCTCTATCCCATCCGCGAGAAGAGCTTCGGGAACGGCCTCTACGGGCTGAACTACCACCGGTGGAACATCTGCCGCGACGCCGTGGCCAAAGGGCGCGAGCTCGGGCTGCCGCTCTACCGGTTCCTCAAGGAGCCGCTCGTCCGCCGCTTCGGCGCCGAATGGTATGCGGAGCTCTGCGACGTGGCCGACGAGCTGAGGGCGCAGGGCTACATCCCCCAGGCTTCCGGGGCTTAGATTCGCCGGTATTCCGACGGGCTAAGGCCCATATGCTCCTTGAAGTACTTGCCGAAGAACGACTGGTTGGGGAAGTGCAAGTCCTGCGAAATCTCCTTGATGCTCTTGTTCGAGTTCTTCAGCCGCACGCGGATTTCCGTCATCACATAGTTGTCAATCCACTCGTTGGGAGTGCGGTGGCTCACGAGCTTCACCGTCTCCGAGAGGTACTTGGGCGTGATGCAGAGCTGCTCGCCATACCATCCCACCTTGCGCTGGGTGGTGAAGTTGCGCTCCACCAGCCTGACGAACTTGGTGAAGATGGCTTCGGCGCGCGACTGCTGCTTGGTGCTCGTCTCGCGCACCAGCCACATGTCGTTGCCCACGTCGTAAAGCATCGCCCGCAGGAGGGCCTCGGCCAGCTGCTTGCGGAAGTAGTTGGCGTTGTCGTCAATCTTCTGGTGAATCAGGTTGAAGTAGCTGAGGAACACTTTGGCGCGTTCGTCGGAGAGGTGGAAGGTGGGATGGTAGCGGGAGAAGAGGAACAGGGAGGACAGCTCTGACACGTCGCGGATGATTTCATGGTAGAAGTCGTAGGACAGCATGATGCCCACGCCGCGGCAGTCGGGCGAGAGGAGGCAGTCGCCCACCACCTGTCCCTCGTTGACGATGATGATGTCGTTGGCCGCAATCTGCCGCTGCTGCGTGTCGACCATGTACTGGGCCTTGCCCGCCGTACACATGGCCACGAACAGGCAGCCCATCTTGACGGGCTCGGGAGGCATCGGCGCGTCTTCCAGCTTGTCGAACAGCAGAAGCTCGCTTTCGATGTAAGAGCACTTGCCTTGGCATTGCGCCTTGGCGTGCCCGATGGTAATCTTGCTGATGGTTGGTCCTGCCATGCTGCTTTCCTTTGGTTTCAATATAGGTAGCTTTGGTGTGTTGCGGCTTCGATTTCGAGGCCTTCCACGCTCTGTATCTGCTCGCGGGTGAAGTGCTTGTCGCCCGAGATGGTGACTCGCCTCTGCCGTCCGGTCGTAAACCGGCGGCAGGCTTGCTCGTCGGTGCCGTTGCGGCAGATGTAGGTGAAGCCGCCGATGCGGATGACCTCGCCCTCCACAGCCCCCCGCAGGGTGACCCGTATCCATCCCGTGAAGGGTTCGCCGAAGTCGAAGGTGACGCCGCCGGGGCCTTCCTGCTCGCTTTCGGGGCTGAGGATGCGGCGGACGCGCCACCCGGCGGTCACCTGCCGCTGCTCGTAGGGCACGGTGCCGGCCACCGCGTCCACCTCGCGGGCAAAGCCCCAAACGTAGGGGAGGAAGGAAGTCCGGTTCCATTCGGCCTGATGGAGCCGCCCGTCCCCGCACTCGCCGTGGCCTGGCAGTGTGGTCGCCTCGGCGCGGTGGCAGCGCCACGAACTGTCGGAGACCATGGCAAAGCGCCGTCCGTCGTCGTAGCGGCCATAGCAGCCGACGGCGACCTGGCCCGCCCGCCCGCTTCCCGGCACGGGCGACAGCCACACGGCCACCACGTTGGTGTCGGCTCGGAGGAAGCGTGTCACGTCGAAGAGGTAGGCCGACGGTGCGTCGGCGAAGCCCAGAAACGCGGCTGCCGACACGTTGCGGCCGTTCACATAAAGCATGAACGGCCCCGTTGCGGCGATGGCGATGGAAGCCTGGCGGGGCCTCTGCAGGCCGACCACCGTCTTGCGGAACCACTGCTGGGTGCTGTCGTCGCCCTCGGGTCCCGCTATCCAGCGCCAGCCGAACGACTGCGCGGTGAGCGTGAGCCCGCCAGCCAGCAGAAGCAGTGAGAGTAGCAGGCGGCGCATCTTTCCTATCTGATTGTTTTCTTTTCCCCGGCCTTCAGCCGCAGCGACTTGCGCTTGCCGTTCAGGCACAGCGTGGTCCGGCCTCCCCGGCGGCTGTAGACGGTTGCCGCCGTCACCTTGCCGTCCTTCCACGTCATGTCAATCACGAAGCCGCCCCGGGCGCAGAGCCCCCTCACCTCGCCCGAGGGCCATGCGTCGGGCAGGGCGGGCAGCAGGCTGATGGCCTCGTCGGTGCTCTGCACCAGCATCTCGCACACGCCGGCCGTCCCCCCGAAGTTGCCGTCAATCTGGAAGGGCGGGTGCGCGTCGAAGAGGTTGGGATAGGTGCCGCCCCGGTGGACGCGTCCCGGCCCGCGGTAGCCGTCGGGTGTGACGTAGGCCAGCAGGTTGCGGAAGATGCGGTAGGCGTGGTTGCCATCGCCCAGGCGCGCCCAGAGGTTGATGCGCCATCCCGTGCTCCACCCCGTGCTCTCGTCGCCTTTCAGCTCCAGGCTTCGCCGTGCGCCCTCCAGCAGCTGGCGGCCCCGGGCCGGGCCCGCCTCCGCGCCGCTTCCGTCCGCAGGCCCGGTGAGGCGTGCGGCCTTCCACAGGTGGCTCCCAGGATAGAGGCCGATGAGATGGCTTTGGTGCCGGTGGTGCGGGTCGGCGTCGTCCCAGTCGTAGTACCACTCGTTGATGTCGCCCTGGTGGCCGATGGTGTAGGGGTGCAGACGGCTGCTTTCACTGCGCCACTTCGCGGCCAGCTGGGCATCAGTGTGGAGTGCCTCGGCCGCGTCGGCGGTGTTGTTGAGCAGTTCGCGGATGATGGCCAGGTCGGCCGTGCCGCCGTAGCAGGTGGTGCCGCGGTAGCCCTGTGGCGTGACGTATTCGTTTTCGGGGCTCGTGCTCGGGGCCGTGATGAGCTCGGCGGTGTCGTTGGGATTGCTGATGAGCCATGCCTCGGCAAAGGCCGCGGCCCCCTTGAGCAGCGGGTAGGCCTCGTCGCGGAGCCACGCCACGTCGCGCGTGAAGCGGTAGTGCTCCATCAGGTTCATGGTGAGCCACGCTCCCCCCAAGTTCCAGTTGGCCCATTCGGGGCTCTCCCTGCCCTCGCCCACGGGCGCCGTCTTGGCCCAGATGTCGCTGTTGTGGCTTGCGCACCAGCCCTGGCCAACCCCGTAGAAGTTGCGTGCGGTGTGGCTGCCGTTGGCGGCCAGCCCCTTCAGGAAGGTGAGCAGGGGCATGGCCATCTCGCTCAGATTGGCCACCTCGGCCGGCCAGTAGTTCTCCTCCAGGTTGATGTTGAGCGTGTAGTTGCCCCTCCAGGGCGAGAACTTGTGCGGCGTCCACAGTCCCTGCAGGTTGGCCGGCACGCCCGGTGTGCGCGAGCTGCTGATGAGCAGATAGCGTCCAAACTGGAAGTAGAGCGTCTCCAGGTATTTGTCGCCGGTGTTCTTCAGCGTGTAGTCGCGCAGGAGCTGGTCGGTGGGGATGTCGCTGTTGCAGTGTGCGCCGTCCAAGCTGAGGCTCACCCGTGAGAAGAACTGCCCGTAGTCGGCGATGTGGCGGCCTTTGATTTCGTCGTAGCTGAGGTTCTGCGTGTGCCACGCCTCGTCGGTCGCCCGCTCCAGATAGGGCGCCGCCTGCCCCACGGGGTGCTGGTCGAAGCCGTTGAAGCTGGTCTCGTTGACGATGTAGAGCGTGAGAGCCGTGGCCCCCTCGACGACGAGGCTGCTGTCGGTCGGCGTGATGGTGCCGCCGTCGGCGAAGGCGCGTAGGATGGTGCAGAAGTGTATGGACTCGTCGGCCGGGCCGATGGCGTGGCCCGTCTGTGTGATTTGCGCGGCCGAATAGCGTGTGTGGTGGGGCACCTGGGCCGTGAGCGTCACCTCCTCGTCGATGGCTCCGGGTCTGTCGGCGGTGATGCGGATGGCGATGAGCTTGTCGGGATGGGAGGCGAAATATTCGCGGCGGAAGCGCACGCCGCCCCGCTCATAGCTCACTCCGGCCACCGCGCTGTCCAGGCTGAGCCACCGCCGGTAGCCGGTCGTGGGGCCGGTGCCGCGCCCGCGCAGGACGAGCGTGCCCAGCGGCTGGTAGTTTTCCGACTGCCGGCCCTGCACGAAGTGTTGCAGCGAGTCGGCCTTCCGGTAGTCTTCTTGGAACAGGGCCTGGCGTATCCGCGGAATCCACTGCGCCTTTCCGGCCCCCTCGCCGGGGTCGGCGGGCTTCCCGGTCCAGAAGGTGATGTCGTTCAGGAAGAGCGTGTCCCGGTCGGTTCCGCCGTAGAGCAGTGCGCCCAGCTTGCCGTTGCCGATGGGCAGCGACTCCTCGAAGAAGGCGGCCGGCCGGTCGTACCACATCGTCAGGGGCTGGCTTCCGGCCGTGGCGGCGCGTGCGGTGACGATGAAGAAAGCTGAAAGGAGCAGGATGTGTCTCATGGTTCTGTGCGATTGGGGTGTGGCCGAGGTGCGCCGGCGCCCGCCGGCCCGGCCTTGCAGTCCTTGTTGGCCGGGCTGTGGTGGCGCGGGCTGGCGGCGGCTGGCGGCGGCGTGTCAGGCGTCGATGTTGGCGTAGGTGGCGTTCTCCTCGATGAACTCGCGGCGCGGCCCCA
>CAZVWX010000104.1:0-6035 GCA_964631105.1 uncultured Prevotella sp.
TAGGCTTTCTTGTAGGCCCTCTCGCTCGATTTGCAACTCGTCATGGCCATCGCTGCGCATAGGCCTGCGCACAGCACCATATACTTTCTCATCATTTCTTTCGGGTTTAACGGGTTTATATTATTTCTTTTGTCATTCAATGTGCGAAGTTACGCTTTTTCTTTCAAAAAAGCCACCATTGTGTGCAAAAAGTTTGTTAAATCAATGAAATACAACTTATTTAAGAAAAAATTAAGGAATATTCGTTGTCCGTTTGGAAAGTTTTTCCTATATTTGCCCGTAGTTAAGGCTTGAAGACACAGTTTCGCAGCGCGTGGCCCCGCCGCCGCGGAGCCTTCCTAGCAAGCCGGGGAGGCGTGGCGGCCGGGGCGGGCTCGGATTTACATTCTTAAAACCATCAAGTTATGAAAGCATTAGGTTACATTGGCTCTTTTCTCGGCGGCGCCATCGCAGGCGCGGCCCTTGGACTTCTGATTGCTCCCGAGAAGGGGACGGAGACGCGCACGAAGATTACCGACGCCGTCGACAACTTCCTGAAGAAGCACGACATCAAGCTCTCGCGCAAGGAGGTGGACGACCTCGTCGACGACATTAAGGACGCTGCCCCCGAGGTCGGATAGAATGTTCAGCAACGACCGCAACATTGAGACCATCGGGCAACTGGTGGAAGTGCTGCGTCACTACATCGGGCTGCAGTCGGAATACGTCAGGCTCGATGTAGTCGACAAGGCCACGCGGCTCATCACGGCCATTGCCGTGACGCTGGTCATCGTCACCCTGCTGCTGGTGGCGCTGGCCTGCCTGTCGTTTGCCGCGGCCTTTGCCCTGGCTCCGCGCGTGGGCATGGCGGGGGCCTTCGTGGTCGTGGCGTGCTTTTATCTCGTCGTTCTCATCCTCTTCTTCTGCTTCCGCCACAGGTGGATAGAGCGGCCGTTAGTGAAATTCCTTGCCGGACTGCTTTTGCAGAAGTAGCGGCATCACACTTTTTCCCCCGTGCATGTATGAATGATTCTCTGGAACCCCCCGTGGCCTTTCACTCCCTGGCCGACATCAAGGGCCGCAAGGAGGCGCTGCTTGCGGGCATACGCAAGGATGAGGGCCGGATGAGAGGCTTGTGGGGCTCGCTGTTCCACAAGTCCGGGCGGCAGTCGCTGTCGCGTCCCTCGCGCCGCCTCTCCACCGCGTGGCAGGCGGGGGCGGGCATGCTCGACGCCTTCATCCTCGGCTGGAAGCTCTATCGCAAGTTCAAGAAGAAGCGGTAAGCGGGCCTAAAGCTCACACCTCCAGCCTCATTCCATCGTATCCCAGCTCGAAGCCGTCGGGCAGCCGGCGGTTGGCCTCGTCGTGCAGGCCGATGTCGTGGGTCAGATGGGTGAGGACGGTGTGGCGCGCGCCTATGCGCCGGCTGGCCGCGATGGCGTCGGCCACAAGCTGGTGGCTGTGGTGGGGGCGGGTCCACCGCAGGGCGTTGATTACCAGCGTGTCGACGCCTTGCAGGTGGGCGTACTCGCTGTCGGGCATCGACTTCATGTCGGTGATGTAGGCCAGCTTCCCGAAGCGGAACCCCAGGATGGGCATGCGGTCGTGGAGCACGCGCACGGGCTCCACGCCGATGTCGCCAAAGCGCAGTCGCTCGTGTGGGCTGATGGTGTGCAGGTGCAGGATGGGTGCGCCGGGATAGAGCTGGGCCGGGTCGTTGGGGAAGCAGTAGGGCATCATCTGGCGCAGGCCGCGCACGGCGGGGGCCTCGGCGTACACGTCCACGCCCCGGAAGGCGTAGCAGTAGGGGCGCAGGTCGTCCATGCCGCCCACGTGGTCGTAGTGGATGTGGGTGACGAGCAGCGCGTCGATGCGGCGGAACGCCACGCCCAGCAGCTGCTGCCTGATGTCGGGCCCGGCGTCGACGAGGATGCGCGTCGCCGGCGTCTCTATCAGCGCCGCCGTGCGCAGGCGCCGGTCCTTGGGGTTCGCCGACCGGCACACCCTGCACGTGCAGCCCAGTGCGGGCACTCCGCCCGACGTGCCTGTGCCCAGAAGTGTGACTAGCATATGTTGACCTCCGGTTTGATGTCGATGCCGAACGTGCGGCTCACGTCGCTCTGGATGGCCCTGCACAGGGCCACCACCTCGGCCCCCGTGGCTCCGCCGGTGTTGTAGAGCACGAGCGCCTGCCGTGGCCACACGCCCGCGCGGCCCAGCGTCTTGCCCTTCCATCCGCACCGGTCAATCATCCATCCGGCTGGAATCTTGTATTTCGTCGTGCCGTCGCCGCCTTCCACGGCATAGTAGCGCAGGTCGGGAAAGCGGCTCCTCAGCTCGTCGAACTTCCCTTCGTCCACCACGGGGTTCATGAAGAAGCTGCCGGCGTTGCCGTAGGCCTTCGGGTCGGGCAGCTTCTCGCGCCTGATTTCCAGGATGGTGTCGCGCAGCATCCGCGGCGTCACGGCTGTCGCCATGCCGGCGCCCGGCCCCACCTTCGCGGCCAGGGCCTGGCGGATGTTGCCGTAGTCGAGCCGCGGGCTGAAGGTGCGGCTCAGCCGGTAGGTGACATGTGTGATGAGGAACCTGCCCTTCCACTCGCCCTTGAACCGGCTCTGGCGGTAGCCGTAGCGGCACTCGTCCTTGGGCAGCGTCACCAGGGCGGCGCCGGGGGCCAGGTTCACGGCCTCCACGCTCTCGATGAACTCGCCGGCCTCGGCCCCGTAGGCCCCGATGTTCTGCACCGCCGAGGCCCCCACCTGTCCGGGAATGCCCGAGAGGTTCTCCAGTCCGTGCAGGTCGTGGTCCACGCACCAGTCCACGAGGTCGTCGAAGGTGGTTCCGCTCCAGCATCGCAGCCTCGCCTCGCCGCCGCCCTCGCCCGTGAGCTCCACGCCGAAGCGGGGCTCGGGCGAGACGACGGTGCCGTCGAAGTCGCGTGTGAGCAGCAGGTTGCTTCCCCCGCCCACCACAAGGCGCGGGCGGTCGCCGGCCAGCAGGGCCCCGGCGGCCTCGCGTGCCTCGCCGGCCGAGGCGTATTCCATGTATTCGCGGCAGCGGGCCGCTATGCCGAAGGTGTTGTGGCCCAGCAGGCTGTAGTTGGTTTCTCGCTTCATGGGCTTTCAGGTGTTGAGTTGTGTGAGCAGCCACTTGCCCTTCACGCGCTTGAAGGTGAGCTCGGTCTCCAGGCCGTTGGCGATGCCGCGCACGACGAAGAGCTTCTGGTTGCTCTCGCGGTAGGTTTGTCCGTAGATGATGTTGTAGATCATTTCCGAGGGCAGGGGCGGCGCGAAGGCGGGCCACGTCTCGGGGGCAATGTCGCCGGTCATCGTCTCGAAGTCGTCGTCGGGGTCGGGGCCGGTGAACTTCACGGGGTTTTGCAGATGCTGCCGCTGGAAGGCGGTGTCGGAGGCGAAGGATGAGTAGAAGTCCAGGAAGCTGGAGTTCTGGTTCTCGCCCATCGGCTTATAGTTGATGGAGGTCATCTGCCATTGTCCGCCGACGCGGTTGAAGAGGTATTGCTTCACGAGCTTCTTCTGCAAGTAGATTTTCTCGATGACGGCGTGGCTCACGGTGGTGTCCTTCACCAGACCCATCTGCTTGCGGTTGTCGAAGATGAGCGTGTAGAAGTCCTGCCGCATGAAGAAATGCTCCATCCTCCACGCGCGCTGCGCGATGAGCTTGGCCACCCTGCCGTTGCGGTAGACGGGCAGGGGGAAGTGTATGCGCCTGAACTGCAGCTTCTTGTTGGCGGCGAAGTTGAAGATGAAGTCGTCGAACAACTCGTCGGCGGCCTTGGGCATCGGCGTCTCCGCGATGATGCTCTCGGCCGAGTCGTCCAGCACGGAGTCGGCCCGCGCCGAGTCCACGCCCGTCGAGTCAGCTGCGGGCCCGGGGCTCTTGCCGGTGCAGCCGCCCGTCCCCAGGGCTATGGCCAGCGCCAGCATGGCCACAAGCAGGACTGCTGTAAATTTCCTCATAACACAACAATTACGTTACTCTCAAAATTTCACAGGGCAAAAGTACATATTTTATTTCAATTCCGTATGCGTTCATTTGTTTTTTTCTTTCTTTGTGGCTCTTGCCCGGCATGATTCCGGTTCCCCTGCCGCGGCCTGGCGGCGGGGGCGTTGTCCATGTCTTTGTGTTTCCACCCCGGCCTGGGAGCGTGCCCCTGGGGCCGATGGCAGCGGCACGCCCTGGCCTGGGCGGCGGGGGGCGCGGCGCGGCGGCACACGGGCGCGGCATGGCATGCATCCACCCCGTTTGGGGCGACAGCTCCCGCACGCGGGCGCGGAACGCGACCTCATCCGTTGCAGCAACACGCCCACCTTTGCCGACAGCTCCCGCACGCGGGCGCGGAACGCGTCGGATGGGCAGCCTTTCATCATCCGGTCACCACTTGGCGAGATATATTTACATTTTCCCTCTTCCTTCCCCAATCCCCGTTTTGACGGAATGTCGGGACTAGTAGCATTCTTATGACATTTTGCGAAGTTTATTCCTCGGTTTGCTTACGGTTTTGTAAAGATGCGAGAAAAATAGGGGGTCAGTTCGAAGAACGGCCTTCTTCGGTCCGAAGAACGGCCTTCTTTGCCTCGAAGAACGGCCTTCTTCGCATCGAAGAAGGCCGCTTACACATTGCAAGAAGGCCGTTCTTCAAATCGATGGAAGAATAGTTGACAATGCAAGGAGGGCACAATCGTGCCGTTGCGGCATATGTCCCGCGGATGCGCTAAACGCGTCTGCGCTGCTGTCCAAGGCGTGGGGCAGCGGTTGTCCACGGCAGGGGCCGTGCCTTGTGTCGGCCCGCACGCCCGGAAAGGGCGTTCGAATGCCCGATGCGTGTCGCCGAATGTCCCGGACGGAACCGACGGAATCTGTATCATCCGGCGGTGCAACGCTGAATCTTTGAATATGTTTCGACCTTTTCTTCGCTCGGCAAAGCAAATGAATTTGCTCTGCTCTCGCTTATCGAAAAGGTTCGAAACGCCGTTCCGTCGCCCAGGGCCGGCACAAGGCGCGGCCCCTGCAGTGGGTGCCCGCCGTGGCGTGCCGCCCTCGGCGCCGATTTCCATCTCCTCGGTGCGGTCGTCGTGTGTGAGGATGTGGACCTCCACCTTCTCGTCTTTCTCGTTGTAGAAATGTCCGTGAATGTACATTTTTTCGTTGTTTTTTGAAAAAAACTGCAATTTGTTTTGGTGGTTGGAAATAATTGTTTATCTTTGCGGTTGGAAGTCAGTTTAACTGGCTTTTAGGGACAGGGCCGCAAGGTCGTGTACCGCCCCGAGGTCGTTTATCAACGGCCTCATTTTTTATTATCTCTTTTAAGATGTAATCATCTGAAAAATAGAAGAATATTTTGCCGTCATATTTTCTTCTGGCTTCTGCTAAAGCTTCATAAAAGTCAGAATCATGCCGGGGTATCTCTAATACTATAGCATCCGCTCCCTGCTCTTTGAAAGCTTTTCTGACATATTTGACTACGTTTCCTGCCCCAGAATCAATACCTACGCATTTCAAGTCGGCTTTTATTCCATCTATTCTGATGTCATAAGTCTGTCCTTTTTCACGGTTGCTCCCTGAAAGATATTCTATATTGTGCCCATTGTCAGCAAGAACCTTACACATCCTCATTTCTTTATTGAACTTTCTGGTCTCATTAGGGCTGGCTTTTGATTCCTTAATTCTGTCCAACTCAGTAGCGACATAACCATGATTTTCTTTCCCAATATAAGTATGTTCCCATTTATTTGTTGGGTATTTCTTGAGGATTTCCTTTGCATTGTTTATGTTCGTCTGTTGTGCCCTGATTACCTGGCACGCGTGGCATAGGTCGGTGTTCTGTGGTTCAACATCTTTGGCGAGTTTGCCCTTTGCGTCTCCCTTCGCCACGACGCAGTTGCGGCACCGCTTGATGGTGTAGGCGTTGTAGTCGGGGATGGCCTTTTCCTGCTTGCCGGAGTTGAAGCGGAAGATTCCCTTTGTGTCGCTCTGCAGGGCCTCCTCGCCGCGAGCCATCGCCTCGTCGCGCGGCGTGGTGGCGTATTTCGACT
>CAZVWX010000105.1:0-6007 GCA_964631105.1 uncultured Prevotella sp.
TGTTGAGGTGCAGCCTGTGTCCACTTGTAGGGGCCGTGCCTCGTGCCGGCCCGCACGCCCGGGAAGGGAGTTCGAATGCCCAATAGTGCCACGGATGCCTAATGCGAATTTCCGGACGAACCCATGGTGTCCGCATCATCAGTCGGTGCAACGTTGAATCCTTCAAAACGCCGTTCCGGCGTTGCGGGCCGGCACGAGACACGCCCCCTGCTAGTGGGTGCGTGCCGCGCCAAGGCCGGATGAATGTGGACATCCGCCGCGCCCGTGATGTATGGATGTGGACCGTGCCTTGTGCCGACCTGCCTTGCATACAGAAGAAAATGCCGACAATAGAAAGAAAAAAAGCCCCGAATTGTTTGGAGAATATAAAAAAAGGTGTTACCTTTGCACCCGCAATCGCCGATATGGCTCAGTTGGTAGAGCAACGCATTCGTAATGCGTGGGTCCCCGGTTCGAGTCCGGGTATCGGCTCCATCCTGGAAAGCGGAATTAGCACATCGGTAGTGCATCAGCTTCCCAAGCTGAGGAGGCGGGTCCGACTCCCGTATTCCGCTCCATCGGGCTCAATATTCCCGAAACGTGGCTTTTTCTATGGAGTATCCATGGAAGAAGCCTTTTTCTTTTCCCCCACCCCACTTCCACGCTCCCGCATCACCGCCGCGTGCCGGCACAAGGCCGGCTCCTGCGCCCGTGGACAGCGCACCACGCCCGCGAGGGAGAAGAAAAGCTTGTTTTTTTAGGGGGGAAATGTAATATACCGGGAAAGAACGCGTTAGAATAGTATAAGGTAACAACGAATGAAAGGAATGCCTATGCAGAATTTTACCCTTGAAGAATGCCGCCCGTCGGAGCACACCCTGAACTTGATTCGCCAAATAGCCTACACCTATCGTGTGCTGAAGGTGAACGGCAAGTATGAACCTTTTTGCCTCAACTGAACACCGAGATGAAGAACCCATTGGTATCGCCATCGTTGCTGGCCGCCGACTTCCTCCGCCTGCGGGACGAGGTGGAGATGATCAACCGCAGCGAGGCCGACTGGCTGCACATGGACGTGATGGACGGCGAGTTCGTGCCCAACATCTCGTTCGGCTTTCCCGTGCTCGACGCCGTGGCGCGCGAGTGCCGCAAGCCGCTCGATGTGCATTTCATGGTGGTCCACCCCGAGCGGTGGATAGGCCTCACGGCCAAGGCGGGCGCGATGATGATGAACGTGCACTATGAGGCGTGCACCCATCTGAACCGCACCATCCAGGAGATTCACGCCGCCGGCATGAAGGCCGGTGTCACGCTCAATCCCTCCACCCCCGTGTGCATGCTCGAGGACGTCATTGCCGACGTGGACATGGTGCTCCTCATGAGTGTGAATCCGGGCTTTGGCGGGCAGAAGTTCATCGTCAACACGCTGGCCAAGATTGGCCGTCTGCGCCAGCTCATCGCCGCATCGGGCAGCCACGCCCTCATCGAGGTGGACGGAGGCGTGCAGGGCGACACCGCCCCACGGCTGGTGGAGGCCGGCGCCGACGTGCTGGTGAGCGGGAGCTATGTGTTCAAGAGCCCCGACCCCGTGGGGGCCATACACGCGTTGAAGTCGTTGCGCCGCGAGGGAGCCTAGTCGAGTTGCAGCGCCACGTGGTGCGTCTTGGCCATGCGCCGCATGTTCAAGATGGCATAGCGCATGCGCCCCAGGCTGGTGTTGATGCTCACATTGGTGAGTTCGGCTATCTCCTTGAAGGAGAGCTGCTGGTAGAAGCGCATGAAGACCACCTCGCGCTGCGTTGGCGGCAGCTGGTTCATCATCTTCCTCACGTCGTTGAGCACCTGCAGGCGCACGAAGTCGCTCTCTATGCTTCCCGTCACGGCCTCCTGGCTGCCGAGGTTCTGCAGGTCGTTGTCGTCGGTGGGCTCCACGATTTTCTGCGCCCGCTGGTCGCGGTACCAGTCGATGATGGCGTTGTGGGCAATGCGCATGCACCAGGCGCTGAACTTCCCCGAGGTGACATAGCGCCCCTCTTGCAGGCGCGTAATCACCTTGACGAACGTCTCCTGGAAGATGTCGTCGGCCACATCATGGTCGCGCACGACAAACATGATATACGAGAAGAGCCGTGACTGATTGCGGTCGAGCAGTAAGTCGAAAGCCTGATTGTTGCCATCCATGTACATGAGGGCCAACTCTTCGTCGGTCATCTCATCAAGTTGCTTCATTTCTTTAAGTGTTTTCTTTTCTTAAGTAAATGTAGTGCTGATAGGCTTTCGGTTTAAATGATTACTGCTTTTTTGTTGTTTGGTACGGCAAATGTACGGCTTTTCTTTCTTTCTTCCAAATTTTCTTTGTTAAAAAATTCCGTTTGCCTCATTTTTGCCTTTGTTCCCCTCCGCTTTCCACCGTGGGAGCCACCATATGGCACGGCGGCAAGGTGGCCCGTCTCTTGTTCCAACGCCCTCTTGGCAGGGCCGCGATACAAGGAAAGTATAAATTTTAGCTGAAATCGCAATTTTTCTTTCAAAATGTTTGCCGTTTCAAGAAAAAGCAGTAAATTTGCAACCGAAACAAAGAAAAAGCAAATGAATCAAAACGTATCTACATCGTGGTGGTGGCGTAGCTCAAGATGGAATCAAGTCGTGAGTCGCTGAGCCGTGTGGATACTCCGAAGATAAGGAGAAAAGAGAAAGAGGCCTGCCGTTCTTACGACAGGCCTCTTTGCTTTGAAGTGGAAATTCGAATCAATTTAAAAGATAAAGATTATGGATGTAACCGAACTTTTCAACAAGCTGCTCAACCACGAGGTGATGACCCGTGGCGAGGCCAAGGACGTGCTGGTGGGCATCACCAAGGGCGAGTTCAACGATGCCGAGATTTCCGCCCTGCTCACGGCCATACAGATGAGGGGCATCACCGTGGACGAGCTGCTGGGTTTCCGCGACGGCATTCTGGCCACGGGCGTGCCCGTGCCCTTGGACTGCGACCGATACATCGACGTGGTGGGCACGGGCGGCGACCGCAAGAACACGTTCAACATCTCCACCACATCGTGCTTCGTCATCGCCGGCGCGGGCTACAAGGTGGCCAAGCACGGCAACTATGCCGCCACATCGGTGAGCGGCGCCTCCAACGTGATTCGCAACCACGGCGTGGTGTTCACCGACGACATCGACAAGCTCAACCGGAGCATCAACGAGGTGGGCATCGTCTACCTGCACGCGCAGCTCTTCGCCAAGGCCATGAAGTTTGTCGGCCCGACCCGCAAGGCGCTGCCCTTCCCCACCTTCTTCAACCTGCTGGGCCCCATCATCAACCCCTCGAAGCCCCAGTGCCAGCTGCTCGGCACGGCCACCCTCGACCAGATGCGCCTCTACAACCAGGTGTACCAGAAGCTGGGCATCGACTATGGCATCGTGAACAGCATGGACGGCTACGACGAGATCTCGCTCACCGGCGACTTCAAGGTGACCACCAACGACTATGAGAAGGTGTTCCACCCCGCCGACCTCGGATTCGCCATCGCCAAGCCCGAGGAGCTCGTGGGCGGCGCCAGCGAGGAGGAGGCGGCCCAAATCTTCGACAACGTGCTGGCCAACAAGGCCCTGCCCGCGCAGAAGAACATCGTGCTGGCCAACGCCGCCTTCGGCATCCAGGTGCTCGAGAAGGGCAGGAAGTCCATTCCCGAGTGCATCGCCATTGCGCGCGAGAGCATCGACTCGGGGGCCGCCCTGAGCACGTTCAAGAAGTTTGTGGAATTCAACAGCTGACCTCCCATGACCGACATCCTGACCGAAATCGTGGCCCACAAGCGCGTGGAGATGGCCGAGCGCAAGCGGCAAGTGCCTTTGCAGCAATTTCTTGGCGAGGTGGAGCGCAAGCTCGAGCACGACGCGACGCCCTCGATGAGAAAGGCGCTCATGGAATCGCCGACGGGCATCATCGCCGAATTCAAGCGCAAGTCGCCCTCGAAGGGATGGATTCACCGCGACATCAAGCCAGAAGATGTCACCCCGCTCTATCAGGAGGGCGGTGCCTCGGCACTGAGCATCCTCACCGACACGATGTACTTCGGCGGCTACGATGAATACATTCAACAGGCTCGGGCTGCGGGAGTTACGCTGCCCGTGCTCTACAAGAACTTCATCATCGACGAATACCAGCTGTTCCAGGCCAAGTATTGCGGGGCCTCGGCCGTGCTCCTCATCGCCGCCGTGCTCACCAAGGACGAGTGCCGCCGGCTGAACCGGCTCGCCCACGAGCTCCGGCTGGAAACGCTGCTTGAGATGCACAGCGACCACGACACCGAGTATGCCGAGCTGGAGCCCGACATGTACGGCGTGAACAACCGCAACTTGGGCACCTTTGTCACCGATGTGGACAACAGCTTCCGCCTGGCCGGTCGGCTGCCCGAGGGCGTGTGCCGGGTGAGCGAGAGCGGCATTGGCGATCCGGCCACGGTGAGGCGGCTGCGGCAGGCCGGATTCAACGGATTCCTCATGGGCGAGCGGTTCATGCGCGAGGAGAATCCCGGCAAGGCCCTGGCCAGCTTCATCGACAAGCTGAAACACGACTCTGAAAACCCGACGACATGATTATCAAAGTATGCGGCATGCGCGATGCCGACAACATTCGCGACGTGGCGGCGCTCGACATCGACTTGATGGGCTTCATCTTCTATCCCAAGTCGCCACGATATGTAAGGATGATTCACAGCCGGGCGGGCATCATTCCCGACTACAGCCGGCAAAGGCTCGACGAGGCCACGGGCCGTAAGGCTCCCTCGGACGCCGGAAGGCACAAGAGGCCGGCCACGGTGGGCGTGTTCGTCGACGAGATGCCGCAGACCATCGTCACGCGGGTGTACAACTACGACTTGGACTATGTGCAGCTCCACGGCCATGAGAGTCCGGTGCTGGTGGAAAACCTCAGGCGCACCCTCGACCCCGACATCCATCCGGGTGTGAAGTTCATCAAGGCCATACCCGTGGCCGGCATTGCCGACGTGGCCCGCTACAAGCCCTTCGAGGGCAAGGTGGACCTCTTCCTCTTCGACACGAAGACCCCCGCCCGCGGGGGGAGCGGACAGCAGTTCGACTGGTCGGTGCTCGACGCCTACGACGGCTCCACGCCTTTCCTGCTCAGCGGAGGCATCGGCCCCGACGACGTGGAACGGGTGCTGGACTTCCACCATCCCCGCCTTGCGGGCATCGACCTGAACAGCCGTTTCGAGACGGAGCCCGGCGTGAAGGACGTGGACAGGCTGGCCCGCTTCGTCGACGCCATCCGCAGCCAGGAGCCCAAGGCCAAGAACACAAAAAACAAATGATTCAACGATTTAGAAACAACCAGAACATGAACAAAATAAACGAACTATTCGCGCAGCGCAAGGACAAGAAGCTCCTCTCGCTCTACTTTTGCGCGGGCTGCCCGCGGCTCGACATGACCGGCGACGTCATCCTTGCCATGCAGCGCCGCGGCATCGACATGGTGGAGGTGGGCATCCCCTTCAGCGACCCGCTGGCCGACGGCCCCGTGGTGCAGTCGGCTGGCACGGTGGCCCTGCACAACGGGCAGACCCTCGCCAACATCTTCGCCCAGCTGAAAGCCATCAGGCAGCAGGTGCGCATTCCGCTCGTGATGATGGGCTATCTGAACGTGGTGATGCACTACGGCATCGAGCGCTTCTTCCAGAGTTGCGTGGACAGCGGCGCCAGCGGATGCATCATTCCCGACCTGCCTTTCAAGGACTACATGGAGGTGGTGAAGCCCATCGCCGACAAATACGACATCCGGGTCATCATGATGATTACGCCCGAGACCAGCGACGAGCGCATTCACTTCATCGACGACCATACCGACGGATTCATCTACATGGTGAGCTCGGCTAGCGTCACCGGAGCGCAAAGCCAGTTCGGCGACGCCAAGCTGGCCTACTTCAACCACGTGAACGCCATGCACCTGCGCAATCCGCGCATGATAGGCTTCGGCATCAGCAACAAGCAGACACTGGAGAGCGCGCAG
>CAZVWX010000106.1:0-5952 GCA_964631105.1 uncultured Prevotella sp.
TTGCCCCACAGCGTGGTGCGCAGGTTCTCCTCGGCATAGAGCGAGAGGGTGTGGTTGGCGGGAATCTTCGAGATGTCGCGCGGGCGGCCCGACATGCCCGGCGAGAGCGGGCGCGTCATGTCGAACACCTGTCCGCGGCCGTAGTTCTTGTCCACGTTCCAGTTGGCGCCCAGCAGCAGCGTGTTCGACACCGTGCGCGAGGGCACCTGCAGCTTGGCGTTCAGCTTGGCGAAGAGGTTGAACGGGCGCCCCTCGGCGCGGTGGCTTGCCATGTAGGTGTAGGGCAGGATGGTGGCGTCGCTCTCGCCCTCGGCCGTCGACGTGGCGGCGATGGTGGCGCGTCGCAGCTGCACCAGCTTCTCGTGCTCCGACACGTCGTTGTCTATCGAGGCCGAGAGCGTGGCCGAGAAGTCCTTCAGCACGCTCTTCCTGCTGCGCATGCGCATGGAGAAGGCGCTCATGAGGGCGAACCTGTTGTACGACTGCTTGTAGGCGTCCACGGCCCCCTCGTTCAGGTCGGGGTCGGTCTTGTCGTTGTCGAAGCTGCCCGTGTAGTCGGCGTTGTTGGTCCAGTTCAGAAAGGCCCGCTTCGTCTCCCACCGCTTGCCCAGCCGCGCCGAGAAGGTCACGCGCTTGTAGTTCTCCAGCGTGTTGCGCGGGTCGCTGTGGCTGTTCAGATAGTCCACGTTCACGTTCAGCGTCGTCTGGTTCTGCCACTCGAAGCTCTTCCCCAGATAGAAGAGCTGGCTGCCCATGTCGGCCTTCAGCCTCGCCGAGAGGTTGTTGCCGCCGCGCTTGCGCTTGATTTTCACCAGTCCGCTCGTCAGGTCGCCGTATTCCACCGATGGAATGCCGCGCACGATTTCCACCTCCTCGATGTCGTCGGTGCTGATGGACCGCATGTCGACTCCCTGGTTCAGAAAGCTGCGCTCGTCGCCGCTGCTGAGGTACTGCATGTTGGCGTTGGTGCTCACCGGGGCCCCGTCGACGACGAACTGTGTGCCGAGCGACGACGTGGCATAGTTGGCGCCCCCCGTGCCCACCTCGCCGGCCTCGCGCAGGCGGATGGTGTTGGGCGAGCTCAGGTTGGGGTCGTGGGCGCGTCCGCCCGGCAGCAACTCCAGCAGGTCGGCGAAGCTGGAGGGCTGCAGGTGGTCGATGGCCTGTCGCCCGATGATGGACGTGGCCGTGAGGTCGCGCGACTCGCGGGCCGTCACCACCACCTCGTTCACGCTCTGCACGGTCGACACCATCTGGTAGGTGCCCGAGTGTGCGGCCCCCACGATGGTCTTGTAGCCGATGTAGCTGATTTTGATTCTCGCCCCGCGGGGCAGGCTGAGCGTGAAGCGCCCGTTGATGTCGGTCACCGCCGCGACGCGCTTGCTGTCGGCGGCCTGCACCGTCGCCCCGATGATGGGCTCCTTGCTCTGCTTGTCGACCACCCTCGCCGAAATCTCCACCTTCGTCTGGGCCGGCGCGGCGAGCGCAAGCAGGAGGATGGACAGAGCCAGCAGAAACCGTTTGTATGTCATTCTTGGGGATAGCAAATGTTAAACGGATGCAAAATTATTAAAAATTTCATGCACGCACAATACCTACTTGTAGGTAAATCATTTGCCCTTTCCTCCGTCCGTGCCCCTCCCCCTTATATATAATAAGGTGTAACCGCCCATGCGGGGGGGCGCATGCCACCCTCAGAAAAATGGAAAGGGCAATCCGCCGGGCGGTCGACTTCGTTCATGGCCGGTTCCTGCCGGGCGGAGCTGTGAAAAGAATCAACAAAAGGAAAGGCTTCCGGCGTGCCGGATTGGCATGTAAGGAAATCAGAGAGGCGGCGATTTCCGCGTTTTGCTTTCATCCTGCTCGTCTGTGCGAGGTTTTGCTTGCGTGAATTGTTAACAAGGTTTAAAAATGGGGATAATTTCGATCAAGGCCGTTCTTCGACCCGAAGAAGGCCGTTCTTCGCTTCAAAGAAGGCCGTTCTTCGAGTCGAAGAAGGCCGCTTACACTTTGCAAGAAGGCCTTTCTTTGAATCCTTCCAGGCCGTTCGTGAATTGTTTTTACAGTCGTGCGGCCTTCCATCCCGGCCTTGGTGGTGTTGTGGCGGCGTGGGTGTCGAGGATGACGGTGTACCACAGGTTGAGCCCCTCGCGCCGCTGCCTGTCCTCGTCGCGCCCGGCATAGGGGAAGATGCGCGTCATCCGCCGCGCTCCTATCCGGCCCAGATAGGCGTCGAGCTCGGCGTTGCCCGTGGGCACGCCCACCTCGCGCGACCGGTTGTCGATGTCGGCCACGATGGCCGGGCGCAGCTTGATGCTGAGCTTGTCCTGCGCATAGTCGGCCGCCGCGGGCTTGCTCACCAGGGCCTGTTCGTTGTCGAGCTGGTCGCTGCAGGCGCCGAGCCCCGCAGCCAGGGTCAGGAGGAAGAGGAAATGGATGTTGGCTTTTCTCATCTTTCGGTTTGATGGTTAGGTAGTTGCAATTTCAAAACGTAAGGAACACGCCCGCCTCCACGGCCACCTGCTTGCGGTAGTCGGAATTGATGTAGGAGGCCGAGGCCTTGGCGCCCAGCCCGAGCCCGCGGCCCACGCCGTGCGCGGCCAGCAGGCTCAGTCCCAGCTCCTGGTGGTTCTCTCCCCGGAGCTCGTAGGGCGTGATGGCCATGGCCTGCTGGAAGCTGTTGGTGGCTCCGGCCAGCGAGCACTCGTTGTCCCATCCGTCCTGCACGGCGGCGTGGAGCACCGACTCCATCTGCCAGGCCCGGCGGCTGATGCGTCCACGCGGGCGCTGTTCTCGGGGCTCCGCATCTCCATGAAGGTGCGCATCTCGCGGCTGTAGAAGTCGTCGCGGGTTGGTTTCGTGTCGACGTCGTGCCGCAGCTCGTAGTAGTAGGTGTAGGAGGTGGGCGTGTAGGAGGTGAAGTATTCGGCGCCGCCCCGCATCCGTTCGCCGAAGGCCGTGAGGCTCAGCTCCCATCCCTGCCATTTCAGGTCGTAGCCCGCCTCCCACTTCACGTTCCTGTTGGCCCTCAGCCCGGGGTTCACGGGGTTTTGTATCTTGGTGTTGGTGATGAGCAGGCGCTTGCTCTCGTCGTTGAAGTAGGCGTTGAGTGCGATGAAGTCGTGGTACACTTTGTCGGGATACAGGTAGTCGGCCGAGGGCAGCTTGTTCTCCACGCCATATCCCGCCCGCAGCGTGTGGCTCATCTTCCCGCCCCCCGCGTCGTGGTAGAAGGTGTAGGCGGCCTGCAGCCTGGGCTCGAAGAGGGCGTGGTGGTCGAGATAGTAGCCGGAGGGCAGGTTGAGCATCATCACCTCGCGCAGTCCCAGCGACGTGTTCACCTCGTGGGCCCCGCGCCTGAAGCTTGCCTTGGCCCCGGCATAGAGGGTGCCCAGCGCGTCGCCCAGGCGGAAGCCTTTGCCCACATAGGCCAGCTTGTTTTCCGGGTCGAACTTCACCCGGGCGCGGAGCGGGCTCGCCCCCTGCTTGGCGTTGACGCGGATGGTGCCCGACGACAGGTTGCCCTCGGCAGCCGACGAGAACCAGGTGGTCGCGGCCCGAGCCGGGGATGGTGTAGAGCTGGCTCACCACGATGGAGTCCTCGCCGAGGTAGGCGCTCTTGATGCCGTCGTCGTCGATGGCGTTGTAGTCGCCGCAGATGGCAAAGGCGAGCCCGTCGGCATAGAGGGGACGGTCGCTCACGTTGGTGATGGTGAAGTACTCCTCATAGTAGTTGTAGTCCCACGACCCGTTGCTGCTGCAGTTGAAGTTCAGCTCGTTCAGCACGAACGTCTTCTCCAGCGAGCTCATGATGTCGTGCAGCTCCACATTGCACGTGGTGTTGTCGCTGCTGAAGGTGAAGCTCGTCACCGTGCCATACATCGTGGAGCCCCCGTCCACCGAGTCCTCGGCGGTGACGGCATATTGGCCGTAGGGCAGCGAGAAGAGGGCGTTGCCCGTGGCGTCGGCCTTCGTGGAGTACACCTCGCCCGAGCGTGCCTCGGTCACCGTCACGGTGAAATCGCTGAAAGTGACGGTGGCGTCGGTGCTGTTCAGGTGTACGGTGAACTGGTTCAGCGACGGTGTGTCGTCGTCATCGGAGCAGACCACAAACAGGGTCATGCCCAGCATGAGCATCAATAATAATGAAAGTTTCTTCATATAAAAATCGTTTGTATGGTTCGGCTGCAAAATTCTTCTTTTTGCACAATACATAGAAATGGGTATATCCTTCATCCGTTGGTTGGCGTGCCCGGCTGTGGGATGTCTTTATATGAAGGTGCACCGCACCTCAACCATAAAAATGAACGGGGTTCATTTTGTATTGTCTTCGGTTTGCAGTACCTTTTAATAAGGTACGCTGCACCTCAACCATAAAAATGAACGGGGTTCATTTTGTATTGTCTTCGGTTTGCAGTACCTTTTAATAAGGTACGCTGCACTCGGAAGAGAAAAGAAAAGCTTGCTTTTCTTGTTCTTTTCCCTCGTTTGCAGTACCTTTGCAGCGGAAAAGATGCATGAGATGAGCAAGAAACAAATCCTCCTGATCAACGACATGGCGGGCTACGGCAAGGTGGCCACGGCCGCCATGCTCCCCATCCTCTCGTATATGGGCCATCCCACCTACAACCTGCCCACGGCGCTGGTGTCGAACACGCTGGACTACGGCAAGTTCAACCTGCTCGACACCACCGACTACATCCGTGGCGTGTTCCCGGTGTGGAAGGCGCTGGGATTCCACTTCGACGCCATCGCCACGGGGTTCATCGCCAGCGAGCGGCAGGCCGACATCGTGAGCCGCTACTGCCAGGAGCAGGCGGCCAGGGGCACGGTGGTGTTCGTCGACCCCATCATGGGCGACGAGGGGAAGCTCTACAACGGCGTCACGCCGGCCACCATCAAGAGCATGCGCGAGATGCTCGGCGTGGCCCACCTGTGCTACCCCAACTACACCGAGGCCTGCTACCTCACCGGGCGCGCCTATTCGCCCGGCGGGGTGACGGCCGGCGAGGCGCGCTCGCTGCTCGACCACCTGCGCAAGATTGGCACGCGGAGCGCACTCATCACAAGCATCCCCGTGGACGGACAGACGGCCGTGGTGGGCTACAACCACGCCGACAACGAGTATTTCCAACTGAACTATGAGGAGATTCCCGTCCACTTCCCCGGCACGGGCGACATCTTTTCGGCGGTGCTCGTCGGCCACCTGCTCGACGGCGAGACGCTCACGGCCAGCACGCGGAAGGCGATGGACGCCGTGTGGAAGCTGATTGACCTGAACAAGGACAACGACGACAAGAACCGGGGCATCCCCATCGAGAACTATCTCGGCATATTATAAATAAGGTGGAAGGCAACGTCCGGCGGGGATGCCGGCCGGGCCAAGATGGAAACAACGCTTCTGGAAGCAATGGATTTTTTGAACCAACTCTTTGCCGCGCACTCGTCGGTGCAGGCGGTCGTCGTCCTTTCGGCCATCATCGCCATCGGACTGGCCTTGGGCAAGGTGAAGGTGGGGGGCATATCGCTCGGCATAGCCTTCGTCTTCTTCATCGGCATCCTGGCCGGACACGTCGGCCTGAGCATCGACGCCCGCGTGCTGGACTATGCCGAGACCTTCGGCCTGTCGATGTTCGTCTATTGCCTGGGACTGCACGTGGGGCCCAACTTCTTCGGGTCGCTGCGCCACGAGGGGCTGGCGCTCAATCTGTGGAGCCTCGGGGTGATTCTGCTGGGCACGGCCTTCGCCCTCGCCCTCATCCCCGTCACCGGGGTGAGCCTGCCCGACATGGTGGGCCTGCTCTGCGGGGCCACCACCAACACGCCGGCGCTGGGAGCCGCCACGCAGGCCCTGGCCCACCTGGGGAAGCCCGGCGGGAGCGTGGCCCTGGCCACAGCCGTGACCTATCCGCTCGGCGTGCTCGGCGTCATCCTCGCCATGGTGCTCATCAG
>CAZVWX010000107.1:0-5922 GCA_964631105.1 uncultured Prevotella sp.
CAGCCCAGCCGTTGTTGTCGTATTCCTTCGAGAAGATGTTGTAGAGGCTGACACCCACCGTGGCCGACTTCAGTCCGAGCTTTTTCCACGAGAAGTCGTAGGAAAGGTCGAGGTTGGTGGTGAAGTGGCTGTGGAGCACCATGTCGACCTTCTGGTCGGGCTCCCCCTTCACGCCGTCGGGAGCATAGTAGGCATACGACTCGAAGTCGGTGTTGGTGAGATACTGCTTGCCCACGAACTGGCTTTGCACGCTGGCCGTGAATCCCTTGTAGGTGAAGGTGAAGATGTTGTTGAACAGCTGGTTGGGCGAGAAGGCGGTGTGCGTGTCGCCCAGATTGACCAGCCTCCCGTCGTCGAGGGTCACCGTCCAGTCCTTGTTGATGTTGCGGCTGAAGGTGGCGTTCACGTCCCAACGGAACCAGTCGACGGGTTTCCATGCAGCCTCGATTTCGATGCCGGCCCGGTAGCTCTTGCCTGCGTTCTCGTTGCTGGCGATGGCCTCGCCAATCTCGTTGAGCTCGCCCGTGAGCACGTACTGGTGGTTGTAGTACATGTAGTAGAGGTTGAGGCCGGCGGAGAAGCGGCTGGCGGCAAATTTGTAGCCGAGCTCGAAGTCCTGGAGCTTCTCGGCCTTGAGGTGGCGCTCGCCGTTGTCCTGGTAGTCGTTGCGGGTGGGCTCCTTGTGCGACACGCCGTAGGAGAAGTAGGCCTGGTTGTGTGAGTCGACCTGCCAGTTCAGTCCTGCCTTGGGGTTGAAGAAGTCGAAGTCGTCGTGAATCACATAGAGCCCGCTGTTGTCGGCATAGGCGTCGTCCTCGGGGTCCTGCATCCTGTAGCCCACGTGGCGGTATTGCAGGTCGGCGTAGGCCCCCAGTCCTTTCCAGAAGGTCCAGTTGGCCTTGCCATAGACGTTGAAGTCGCTCTTCACGGCGTTGTTGGAGTAGTATTCGTAGCCGGGGTAGAACGTCTTCACGGGCTGCTTCACCCACTGCACGATGCCGAAGTGGTCGCCGTCGTAGCGGTTCCATCCGCTGCCGAGCGTGGCCTTGAGGTTGCGCTGGTTGTCGTAGTTGATGGATGCGATGGCGCCATAGAAGTCGTTGTCCATCTTCTTCTGCCGGGTGAGGTCGGTCTTCACCTTCGTGTCGGCGAGCCCGTAGTCCTGCAGGTTCTTGTCTGACACGTACTGGTCGTAGTAGCCTTGCCCCTTGGTGTAGTGCAAGGTGGCGTTCAGGTTCCAGTGGTCGGCCAGCATCTGGCTGAGGATGAGCTGGTAGTTCTGCTGGTGGTAGTTGTCGGTCTGGTTCTTGTAGTAGTGCACGTTGCCCTCGTCGTCGTAGTATTCTCCGCAGGAGTTGTAGCGTCGTCCGAACAGGCGCTGCTCATACTTCGACGTGTAGTTCCATGCGTGGTAGGTTTGTTCGGTGCCGTTCCATGTGACCAGTTTCAGCATGGTGCGGTCGCCGAAGTAGCCCCCTTGCAGGAAGTAGCTGTTCAGCTTGGTGTGGGCGCGCCGCAGGTATCCGTGGCTTCCAATGTTGGAGAGGCGTCCCTGCAGCCCCCAGTGCCCGCCGAAGAGCCCTGTGCCGAAGCGCAGCGTCTCCTTGTGGCTGTAGTAAGTTCCGCCCGAGAGGTCGAGTCCGATGAAGGGTTTCGTGCCGATGTTCTCGGTTTGCAGGTTCAGCGTGGCTCCGAAGGCTCCCGAGCCGTTAGTGGACGTGCCGACACCTCTCTGGAGCTGCATGCTTTGCAGCGAAGACGCGAAGTCGCCCATGTTCACCCAGTACACCTGGTTCGACTCGGCGTCGTTCATCGGCACGCCGTTGGCGGTGATGTTCACCCGGCTCGGGTCGACGCCGCGCACGCGGATGGAGGTGTAGCCGATGCCGTTGCCGGCGTCGGAGGTGGTGGTCACCGAGGGTGTGAGCGAGAGCAGATAGGGCAGGTCTTGCCCGAAGTTCTGGCGTTTGATGTCTTGCTGGCCGATGGTGGTGTAGGCCACCGGCGTCTCCTTGGAGGCGCGTGTCGACACCACCTGCACGTCTTGCAGCTGGTAGGTCATCGCCGTGTCCAGTTTGTTTTGTTCCTGTGTCACCACAGGGTTTGCGCTTGTTGTCGTGGCCATTGCCAGGGCGACAACCCATGCCCATGTTTTTTCCATTGTCTGAATTTTGCCTTAAAAGAACAAACATAGAGGGATTTTGCATGTATCCTACCTACGCCGGCATTACCCGGATCAGGTTATAGGGTATGATCTCAGCATCGCCAACCGGCGGTGCACCCCCAGAAAGGCTCCTTGCCTTTCCGTGTGCAAAGGTAATGCTTTTTTTTTAATTAAGGCATCTTTTGGGAAAAAATAATGGGGCGGAAGACATCCGCCCCATCAGCCCGGCGAGGGTTATTGGTTCATTGACAGGAGGAACTCGTCGTTGTCCTTTGTCCGCATCATGTTGTCGTGGATGGTGTTCATGGCCTCGATGGGGTTCATGTCGCTGATGTACTTGCGCAGAATCCACATGCGGTCCAGTGTGGTCTTGTCTTGCAGCAGGTCGTCGCGCCGCGTGCTCGACGCCACGAGGTTGACGGCGGGGAAGATGCGCTTGTTGGAGAGTGAGCGGTCGAGCTGCAGCTCCATGTTCCCCGTGCCCTTGAATTCCTCGAAGATGACTTCGTCCATCTTGCTTCCCGTGTCGATGAGGGCGGTGGCCACGATGGTGAGCGAGCCGCCCCCCTCGATGTTGCGTGCGGCGCCGAAGAATCGCTTGGGCTTCTGCAGGGCGTTGGCGTCGACGCCTCCGGTGAGCACCTTTCCGCTGGCGGGGCTCACGGTGTTGTAGGCGCGTGCCAGCCGGGTGATGGAGTCGAGGAAGATGACCACGTCGTGCCCGCACTCCACCATGCGCTTGGCCTTCTCGAGCACGATGCCCGCGATTTTCACGTGGCGCTCGGCCGGTTCGTCGAAGGTGGATGCGATGACCTCGGCGTTCACCGTGCGGCTCATGTCGGTCACCTCCTCGGGGCGCTCGTCGATGAGCAGCATCATGAGGTAGGCCTCGGGGTGGTTGGCGGCGATGGCGTTGGCCACGTCCTTCATCAAGATGGTCTTTCCGGTTTTGGGCTGGGCCACGATGAGCGCACGCTGTCCCTTGCCGATGGGGGCGAAGAGGTCGACGATGCGTGTGGAGAGGTTGGTGGTGGCAGGGTCGCCGGTGAGGTTGAACTTCTCTTCGGGGAAGAGGGGAGTGAGGTGCTCGAAGGGGATGCGGTCGCGCACCTCGGCTGGGTCACGCCCGTTGATCATCTCGATTTCTGTAAGCGGGAAGTATTTCTCCCCATCGTGTGGCGGTCTGACGTGGCATTGTATCACGTCGCCCGTCTTCAGCCCGTAGCGCCTGACGTAGGTGGCTGCCACGTAGATGTCGTCGGGTGATGACAGGTAGTTGTAGTCGCTTGAGCGCAGGAATCCGTAGCCGTCGGGCATGACCTCGAGCACGCCGTTCGCCTCAATCAAGTCGGAGAAGTCGAACTTGGGTGCGCTCTTTCCGTTCTTGTTCTGGAAGGCCGGTTGCGGCACGGCCTGGTCGATGTCGGTCGTGGGGTTGTCGAGCATGTCGAACGTGGGCAGGGCGCCCTGGTCCTCGATGGGCAGGTCGACCACGGGGATGAAGTCGGTGCCGTCGGCAGGGTCGCCCTCCCATACGCCTTCGTCGCCCGGCTCGCTTTCCGTCGCTGGTGCCTGGTATTCTCCGGTCTGTTCGTTGTGAGCGTTTATCTTGGCTTGCAGGCGTGCCAGCAAGTCGCCGTCGGCAGAGGGATTCCCGCCGTTCATGGCAAACTGCTCCTCGGGCACGGTGCTCCCATCGTCGTCGTGGGGAACCTCGGGGGCGCCTTCCTGTCTTTGGGCGTCGGGGAGTTCGTCGCCGGCGTCGCCGCCATCTTGGGCGACGGGTTGCGGCAGCCCGTCGCCGGGGGCTTCCTGAGCCTGGCGCATGGCTTCCATCTGCGCCTTGGCCTTGGCAATGGCCTCAAGTTCGGCCTTGCTCTTGCGGCCGCGGTGCTTGGGGAAGGCGGCCAGCGGGTCGGGAATGGGCTCCGTATTGTTGTCTTGTGGATTGTCGTTCATTTCGCTTTCTTCTTTAAATAGAGGTTGTTCTTTCGAAGCGGGGCCGGTGGCCTGGTTCTTCATGACATCGAAGTTTTCGCCCTCGGAGCCGCTTACTGAGTAAACGCGGTCCTCATGCTTGGCAATGCGTACACGCTTGCGGCGAGGCTTTGATTCTTCTTCCATTAATCTGAGATTGTATTTATGTGTGATGGAATGTTTCGGAGGTGGGAAACACTGGTGTTTAACAAAACCGCGGCAAAGTTAATCCTTTTTTTTGGTACAGCCAAAAAAAATCCGTACTTTTGCATCAAAATTTTTAGAGATGGCAAATCAGAAACCCTTTTTGGAGGTGCGGGACTTGAGCAAGCGTTTTGGTGCGCAGGTTCTCTTCGAGCATGTTTCGTTCGGCATCGCCGAGGGGCAGAGGGTGGGTCTTGTGGCCCGTAATGGCGCCGGCAAGTCCACCTTGCTCTCCATCATCACGGGGCACGAGGGCTATGAGTCGGGCGACATCGTTTACCGCAACGGCTTGCGCGTGGGCTATCTGGAGCAGAACCCCCACTACGAAGCCTCGGAGAGCGTGCTCGACGCCTGCTTCAACCATGAGGGCGACCCCGAGCGGGTGCTCAAGGCCAAGCAGATTCTCACCCGGCTGAAGATTGGCGACCTGGGGCAGCCCATGGGGCAGCTCAGCGGTGGCCAGCGGAAGCGGGTGGCGCTGGCCAACGTGCTCATCACCGCCCCCGACTTTCTCGTGCTCGACGAGCCCACCAACCACCTCGACCTGGAGATGACGGAATGGCTGGAGGGATTTCTCGGGCAAGGGCGCAAGACCCTGCTCATGGTGACCCACGACCGTTTCTTCCTGGACCGCGTGTGCGACATCATCCTCGAACTTGACGGCGGGCAGATATTCACCTACCGCGGCAACTACGCCTACTACCTGGACAAGCGCCAGGCGCGCATGGACAGCCTCCGGGCCGAGATGCAGCACTGCCGCAACCTCTACCGGCGGGAGCTGGAATGGATGAGGCGCATGCCGCAGGCACGCGGGCACAAGGCCAAATACCGCGAGGATGCCTTCTACGAGCTCCAGGCCAAGGCCCGCCGCAACATCGAGGAGCGGCAACTGAGGCTGAAGGCGGCCGGAGTGTATATCGGCAGCAAAATCTTCGAGTGCCAGTATGTGTCGAAGAGTTTCGTGACCATCGGCAATGACGGAACGAGGCAGGAAAAGGTCATCCTGAAGGATTTCTATTACCATTTCGCCCGGTTCGAGAAAATGGGCATCGTGGGCAACAACGGCACGGGCAAGTCCACCTTCGTCAAGATGCTGCTCGGCATGGAGCCTCCCGACAGCGGCAGGTTCGACATTGGCGAGACGGTGCGCTTCGGCTATTTCTCGCAAGAAGGACTGAAGTTTGACAACACCCAGAAGGTCATCGACGTGGTGACGGCCATAGCCGACTATATCGACCTGGGGGGAGGCCGGCACATGACGGCAACCCAGTTCCTGCAATACTTCCTCTTCACGCCCGAGCAACAGCACAACTACGTCTACAAGCTCAGTGGAGGCGAGCGGCGCAAGCTCTATCTGTGCACCGTGCTTATGCGCAATCCCAACTTCCTCGTGCTCGACGAGCCCACCAACGACCTCGACATCCAAACCCTGCAGGTGCTCGAGGAATACTTGCAGGACTTCCCCGGATGCGTCATCGTGGTGAGCCACGACCGCTATTTCATGGACAAGGTGGTGGACCATCTGCTGGTCTTCAAGGGCGAGGGCGTGGTGAATGACTTCCCCGGCAACTATACCC
>CAZVWX010000108.1:0-5918 GCA_964631105.1 uncultured Prevotella sp.
TACACAAGGGTCATCTTGCCGCCCCGCTTCACCGCCGCGGGGGGCCGGGCGACGGGGAAGCTGCGGATCTCGTTGCGCCCGGAATGGAGCAGGCGCCCTTCGGCGAAGAGCCCTGGCAGGGCCTTGGCAAATTTCTCGACGGCCCGGCCTGTCGAGGGGTCGGTCGTGTACTTGGGATTGATGATGACGGTCAGGCTCATGGGCTGTAGGATTACTTGATGTTGTTGCGTTCCATGAAGTTGACGAGCCGCCGCCACACCTCGTCGACCGTTATCACCTCGTAGAGCTTTTCGGGCGGCAGGCCGCTCACGTCGGCGATGTCGGCCGGAACGATGCCCTCGGCGGGCACGTCGTTCTTCGGAATCCACGTTGTCTTGCTTGCCAGCGGCGAGCAGATGGCCAGCGACGGCTTCCCGCAAGCCTGCGCTATGTGGCGCGCGCCGCCCTCGTTGCCGAAGTAGAGGGTAACCGCCGAGGAGAGGGCCACGAGCTGCCGCTGGCTCTTCGCCTGCACGTCGATGAAGACGCTCGCTGGCTTTCCGAGCTTCTCGTACATCTCCCGGGCGTCGGCCTCCTCGTGGCCGGGGGCATAGTTGAAGATGATCTGCCACGTGGGGAACTGGCTGATGAACCGCCGCATGACCGCCGCCATGCGCTCCTTGGGCCATGCCCGCCGTGCCAGCTTCGAGGTGACGTTGGCAAGCAGTATGGGCTTTTCCAGGCTGACGCCCGACGCCTGCAGGTAGGCCCGGTAGCCGGCGGCCTCCTCCTCGGTCACGCTGAGGCTGAAGTTGCGGTCGCAGGCTATCGGCGCGAGCCGCTCCAGAGGCTTGAGCATGGCCAGGTTGTGGTCGATCATGCTCTCGTTGTCGCCGCACGGGGGCACGGTGTAGTTGAAGGCCAGGGGCGTGTACCCTTTCTTCAGGCCGATGCGGAACCTTGTCGACGGCGAGAAAAGCGAGAACGGCAAGGTGTTTGGCGTTGAGCGCATGTCGATGATGGCGTCATAGTGGGTGGCGTGCACCGTGGCCCACACCTTCTTCAGGTAGGCGGGCAGGCTGTGGCGCTCGTCAGGGGTGAAGGGTATGAGGTGGTCGATGGCCGGATGGCCCTCGAAGAGGGGGCACAGGCGGTCGTTGAGCACGAAGTCGATGCGAGCCTGGGGGAAGGTTTTCCGGAGCGAGTTCATGACCACGGTGGAGAGTATGGCGTCGCCCATCTGGCGGAATCTTACAACGAGGATGTTCATCTGTGGAGGAGGTGGTATCTGACTACATAATATATGTGATGGACGAACCGGTCGATTTTCCGTCCGAGCTTGTGCTTCCGCCAGCTGCCGTAGGCACGGTGCTGGCCCACGGCCTCCTTTGTCACCTTGTATTTCTTTCTTGGAGCCATGAAGCGTGCGGGATAGATTTTGATGACCCCAAGGTCCTGGTAGTCGTCCACGTCGCGGTAGCCGTACTTTAGGGCCACCGTGCGCATGACCCATGGCGCCGCCGTCTCGTCGAGCGTGCCGTCGGCCTTGCGGAAGTGGCGGCCGCGGTAATAGTCCACGGCGTCCTGGCAGTACTTGTTTCCGGGGCTTCCGGCGATGAAGGCGGCCTGAAGGCCGAAGGTGGCCTGCTCGGGCGTCGACTTGTCGCTGAAGGTCATGCAGCCCTCGTCGGGGAGAAACTCGTCGAAGCGCTTGAAAAGCATGATGTCGCTGTCGAGATAGAGGCCTCCCTCGGTAAATAGGGCGTAGAACCGCACGACGTCGGCGGCGAAGGCCCACTTGCGTTCCTCCAGGGCCTCGTCGACGAACGGTATGCCTATGGCCTTGGCCATGTCGTAGGTCCACACCTTGACTTTGTAGTCGGGCAGCAGCCGCGCCCAAGAGTCCAGGCATATCTTGATTTCTACGGGGTAGGGGTCGTTGCCGAACCAGCACAAATGGATTGTTTTGGGTATCATATTCTGCTTTTTCTTTCTTTATACAGATTCCAAGGGCGGCTTCTCATTGCCGCCGGAGCCTTTGTCCCGGCACTCCCCATGCCGCTCACCGCCGGCCTTGCCGGAGAGGAGGCGGGCCACATAGCGGTCGTGGGCACGGCGGACAAGCTCGCTGAGGTGGTCGTTTCTCACCGAGCAGCGCATGATGACGCGCAGGCCAAGGCCCGCGATGGTGAGGAAGACGACATAAAGGCAGATGGCGAAGAAGAAACGGAAGAGCCAATAATAGAATCCGATGCAAAAGGCCAGCAGCCCGCCCACGAGGGCGGCATAGGCCCACGCCACGCGTATGCCGATGCGCCGCTCTTGCCGCTCGGCCTCCTGGTAGTCGGCGTCATGGGCCAGCACCTCGTTGCCATGCAGGCGCCATTGTTGCTCTGCTTCTTGTCGTGTCATGGTGCAAAGGTACGGAGAAGTGGGGAATAAGCCAAGGGAAAGGCGCTTTTAAATTGCAAAATGGGTTCTTCGGGGCCGGGTTCCCCTTGATGGCGCGTGCTGCCGGGGACTGGTCAGGGGGATGCCGTGCCGGAAAGGGCCAGTTGAAAAAATGTAGTTGGAGGAAGAAAAAAGTGGGAAGAAAAGGTTCTCCTTTTGAAAATTTATACTTAACTTTGCTTTGTTAAAACCAAAAGAGACGGAATCATGGAGAGCCAGCACTATAAAAATATTGTCAGCTTGCGGTCGGAAGGCCCTTTCGTTTGGGCTTCGGCCACGAATGAGAAGGGTGAAAAGGTTTGTCTGAAAAGCTTGAAGGAGGCTTTTCGGGAGCGGGTGCAGTATCGTGCGTTCCTGAAGAAGGAATACCAAACCGGGCATCTGCTCAACCATCCCCATCTCGTGAATTATCTCAACTTCGTCGACGACGATGTGTTGGGGCCTGTCATCGAGGAGGAGTTCTTCGAAGGGCGCAGCCTGGCCGACTATGACAAGGAGCGCCATCCGGCTGGCGACGCCATCAGTGTGGTCAGGCAGCTGGCCGACGTACTGGATTATCTGCATGGCAAGCATGTGGTGTGCGGAACGCTGAGCCCGACGGGCGTCTTCCTGACAACCAAGGGTGACGAGGTGAAGCTCACTTCCGTGAGGAGCCTGCAAGCCGACAACCTGGCCGTTCCCGAAGGGACAGAGAAGTACATGTCGCCGGAATTGCGCGACGGCACCATGTCGGTGGACGCCCGGTCGGACATCTACTCGCTCGGCGTGCTGATGAAAGACATGCGCCTCGGCACGGACTACCAGGAGGTGATAGCCCAATGCTGCCGATACAACCGCAGCGAGCGGTACTATGACATGGATGAGGTGACGGCGGCTCTCGATGGTGACGGCGGCCACCATCGGACTCGCCACGGTGCGGGCTCGTCGTCGGGTGGGGGCAGGAAGGCGGCACTGGTCGTCGTCGTCATCATCCTGCTCGTGGCCCTCGCCTTTGTGGCGAAGTCGGCCTGGCAGAACTTCTCACAGCCCCTTGCCTCGTCGGCCGACAGCACACAGACGGAGTTGTCGGATTCGGCGGGCACAGCCGTCTCGCCTGCGGGCGCTTCCGGCACGGCCATGGATGATTTCAAGGCTGCGATTGCCAATGACGTGAGGCAGGAGCTCGACTCTGTTTTCCTTCCCTTCGAGGAATGGAAGAGCGAGGGGGGGACGGAGAGGCAAATCAGGAAAGCCCTGCCCAAGTTGAACAAGAAGATTGGTGCGTGCTACCGGAACTTGGCGGCACGGCAGCAAGGGCTCACCGACCAGAAGCGTGAGGTGCTGGATGCCGAGTTCGCATCCTATCGGAAACAGAAAACCGAGGCCTTGCTTTCATTCGAATAGGATTCCCGTCCGGTGATAAATACAAACGGAGTAGGTTCCTATATATATTATAATAGGTGTATCCACACTCTGCGCCAAGGCCCCGAAGGACGAATCCTTCGGGGCCTTGGCGACGGGGTAGGCATCCCTCTCCGCTACCTCGCACCTTCCGCGGGCGGGGCATGAACTTCACTCGCCCTTGTTGGCGCGCTTCCGCTCCAGGTGGTCGAGGATGATCTTGCGCATGCGCATGCTCTTGGGAGTCACCTCCACATACTCGTCCTCCTTGATGTATTCCAGGCACTCCTCAAGGCTCATCTCCACTTTCGGCACCACGCGGGCCTTTTCGTCCGACCCCGAGGCTCTGACGTTGGTGAGCTGTTTGGCCTTGGTGACGTTCACCACCAGGTCGTTGTCGTGGACGTGCTCACCCACCACCTGGCCGCCATAGACCTCCTCGCCCGGGTCGATGAAGAACCGGCCCCGGTCCTGCAGCTTGTCGATGGAGTAGGCATAGGCCGTGCCCGTGTCCATGGCAATCATCGAGCCGTTGGTGCGCCTGACGATGTCGCCCTTGTAGGGCTGGTACTCCTTGTAGCGGTGGGCCATGATGGCTTCGCCCTGCGAGGCCGTCAGTACGTTGGTGCGCAGGCCGATGATGCCGCGCGAGGGGATGTCGAAGGTGATGTTCACGCGGTCGCCCTCCGTGGTCATCCCCGTGAGCTCGCCCTTGCGGCGGGTGACCATGTCGACCATCTTGCTGCTGTATTCTTGCGGCACATTGATGTCGAGGTCTTCCACGGGCTCGCTTTTCTTCCCGTCGATTTCCTTGTAGATCACTTGCGGCTGGCCCACTTGGAGCTCGAAGCCCTCGCGGCGCATGGTCTCGATGAGCACCGAGAGATGGAGCACGCCGCGCCCTTTCACAATCCAGCGGTCGGTGTAGCCTTCCACCGGTTCCACGCGCAGGGCGATGTTCTTCTCCAGTTCCTTTTGCAGGCGCTCGCCAATCTGGCGGCTCGTGCAGTATTTTCCCTCGCGGCCGAAGAAGGGGGAGTCGTTGATGGTGAAGAGCATGCTCATCGTGGGCTCGTCGACGGCAATGGGCGGCAGGGCCTCGGGATTCTCGTAGTCGGCGATGGTGTCGCCGATTTCAAAGTTCTCAAGGCCGATGACGGCGCAAATGTCTCCGCTTTCCACCTCGTCCACCCGCTTGTGGGTGATGCCTTGGAAGGTGTGCAGCTCCTTGATTTTTGTGTGCTCTTTGGAACCGTCGCGGTGGCAGATGGTGATGTTCATTCCGTCCTTGAGCGTCCCGCGGTGCACGCGGCCCACGGCGATGCGGCCCGTGTAGTTGCTGTAGTCGAGCGAGGTGATGAGCATTTGCGGTGTGCCCTCCAGCTTCTTCGGAGCCGGAATCACCTTCACAATCATGTCCAGAAGATAGTCGATATTGTCGGTGGGCTTGTTGTAGTCGGGGCCCATCCATCCGTTCTTGGCCGAACCGTAGACAACGGGGAACTCCAGCTGGTCCTCGGTGGCGTTGAGGTCGCACATCAGGTCGAATACCATTTCATACACTTCCTCGGGACGGCAGTTGGGCTTGTCCACCTTGTTCACCACCACGATGGGCTTCAGTCCGATTTGCAGAGCCTTTTGCAGCACGAAGCGTGTCTGCGGCATGGGGCCTTCGAAGGCGTCGACGAGCAGCAGGCAGCCGTCGGCCATGTTGAGCACACGCTCCACCTCGCCGCCGAAGTCAGAGTGCCCCGGTGTGTCGAGGATGTTGATTTTGGTTCCCTTCCATGTGATGGAGACATTCTTGGAAAGAATCGTGATGCCGCGTTCGCGCTCCAAGTCGTTCGAATCGAGCACCTCCCCACTGTTATCCTGTCCGTCACGGAAGAGTTTTCCGGCAAGCAGCATCTTGTCGACCAACGTGGTCTTTCCGTGGTCGACGTGTGCTATCACTGCAATGTTTCTAATGTCTTGCATTTCTTTTTTACCTTAATGCGATATGAATTTGCGTGCAAAATTACAAAAAAAAGGGCAAAGATGGTCATCGGATAGCAAAAAAATAGGGGTTTCATGCGTTTAGGTCTAAAATTCTTTGTACCTTTGCACCG
>CAZVWX010000109.1:0-5909 GCA_964631105.1 uncultured Prevotella sp.
CCGACTCCTTGTCCTCGAAGTGGCTGTCGTTGGTGCACACCAGCTTGATGCCGTATTCCCGGGCCAGACGGATGAGCTCGCGGTTGGCCTTCTGCTGCAAGGGGAAGGTCTCGCGGTTGGCCACCACATGGGGGTCCTTCACCTCATGGCGCTGCAGCTCCAGATAGTAGTCGTCGCCAAAGACCCGGTGGTACCATTCCACGGCCTCGCGCGCACCCTCCATGTCGCCCTTGAGAATCTTCGAGGGCACCTCGCCGGCGATGCAGGCCGAGCAAACAATCAGGTCGGCGTGATACTTCTCCAGGTCGGCGCGGTCGGTGCGCGGCTTGTAGTAATAGCCGTCGACCCAGGCGTGGCTCACCAGCTTGACGAGGTTCTTGTATCCATGGTAGTTCTTCGCGAGCACTATCAGGTGGTAGCCGCCGTTGTCGCCGTGCTCCTTCACCTTGTCCTCCTTCCGGTGACGGGCCACGTACATCTCGCAGCCGAAGATGGGCTTGAACGGCTCCAGCCCGTCGGCCTTGCGCTGCTTGTTTATCTTGCCGCAATAGTCGGCAAACTCCTTTACGCCGTACATCACGCCGTGGTCTGTCAGGGCCATGCCCTTCATGCCGTCGGCGATGGCCTTGTCGACCAGGTTGCTCACCTTCGACATGCCGTCGAGTATGGAATAGTGGGTGTGTACGTGCAGATGAACGAAGTCTTCCATGGATTCCTTTCCCTAATGAAATTGCAAAATCGAGCGTAAAGTTACGCTTATTTTTGCTAACGGCCAAAAGAAGGAAATAAAAAATTTGTTCCTTCTCAAAAAAAAACTTACCTTTGCAAACAGAAACGACGAACGACTGACATGGGAAACAAGATAAAAAAAATCAAGAACATCAGAATCCACCGCGAGGGCAACGACCAGCTGCTGCTCGGGGGCGTGGCCATTGTGGCCATCGCCATGCTGCTGTGGAGCAACTTCGACACCAAGATTCCCTTTTGGTGCTTCGTGATGGTCTTTGGCGTGGTCTACGCGCTCGTGCTCAACTTCTACCGTTGCCCCAAGCGCTTCCTGAAGGTGGAAAGCACCGAGAAGCTCGTCGTGGCCCCCGCCGACGGCAAGATTGTGGTGATTGAGGAAGTCGACGAGAAGAAATACTTTCACGACAGGCGCTTGATGATTTCCATCTTCATGAGCCCGTGGAACGTCCATGCCAACTGGTTTCCCGTGGACGGCAAGGTGAAGTTCGTCCGCCACCAGGACGGCAACTACCACAAGGCCTGGCTCCCCAAGGCCAGCGAGGAGAACGAGCGCGCCGACATCATGATTACCACCCCCGAGGGTGTCGACGTGCTCTGCCGGCAGATTGCCGGGGCCATCGCCCGCCGCATCATCACCTATGCCAAGGAGGGCGAGGAGTGCTACATCGACGAGCACCTGGGCTTCATCAAGCTGGGCTCCCGTGTCGACGTGTTCCTGCCCGCCGGCTCCGAGGTGTGCGTCAAGATGGGGCAGAGCACCACGGGCGACCAGACCATCATTGCAAAACTGAAATAAATGGGCCTGAAGAAACACATTCCCAACAGCATCACGTGCTGCAACCTGGTCTCGGGATGCATCGCCACGGTTTTCGCGCTCAGCGCCCCGGAGAACGCCAAGTGGGCGCTGGCATGGATTGTCATCGGCGCCGTCTTCGATTTTTTCGACGGCATGAGTGCGCGCCTGCTGCACGTCTCCTCGCCGATAGGAAAGGAACTTGACTCGCTGGCCGACGACGTCACCTTCGGCGTGGCCCCCTCGGCCATCATCTTCACCGAGCTGTGGGTCATCGAGTACCCCTCCGTGCTGGAGCCCTTCCGCCACGTCATCCCCTTCGCCGCCTTCATCATGGCCGCCTTCTCGGCCCTGCGCCTGGCCAAATTCAATCTGGACACGCGCCAGGCCACATCGTTCATCGGCCTTCCCACACCGGCCAACGCCTTGTTTTGGGGGGCGCTGATTGTCGGGGCGCACGGCTACATCGAGTCACTCTCGGCATGGGCGCTGCCCCTGCTGATGGTCATGGTCCTCGCGAGCTGCTGGCTCCTCGTGGCCGAGATTCCCATGTTCGCGCTTAAGTTCAAGCATTGGGGATGGAAGGGCAACGAGGTGAAATACATCTTCCTGCTCACCTCCATCCCGCCTCTCGTCATCCTGCACATCACCGCCTTTGCCGTCATCATTGCATGGTATGTGCTGCTTTCGCTCGTCACCAACCACATTCACCGCACCAAAGCGTAGCACACGCTGAAGCCCCCTCACTTAGGCAAACACGACGATGGCTTTCCTGCAATTCCTCTTCATCATCATCCTGGCCATGCTGCTCATGGGAGGCATCTTCGCCTACCGCATCTTCCGGCAAGTGAGAAGCGCCACAAGGCGCTTCCGCCGCCCGTTCGAAGAGCAGGCGGACGCTTCCAGGCGGACAACCTTTGCCGACGGCAGCAGCATCACCGACACGCGCACGCCGGAACAGGCCAGTCAGAAGATTATCCCACGGGACGAGGGCGAATACGTCGACTACCAAGAGATGTAGCCCCCGCACGGCTTGATGGGACGACGTGTCCGGGCGGTGTCAAGCCTGGAAGCGGTCAATCTGGCGCATCGTCTTCTGCCACCCCACCTTCCTAATCTGGTCAAACTTGTCGTAATCGTTCCCGCCATACCGTTTCATAGGAATGTCCACCAGAATGTCGGGCGGATTCAATTGGATGGCCCGGCGCGCATTCTGCGCAATCGATATCGAAACGGTCTGGTTGAGCAAAGTGTAATAGTTCAGGTCGGGGCCATTCCCCACCGACAGCAGCTTGGAAAGAAACTGCAAGGCCTTGGAGTTTCTCACCTGGTGAGCCCTCACGGCCTCCCGCCGCTCCCACATCCGCCCGTAGTCGTGCCCGCTCACGTTCACCCCCACAAGCAGGTCGGCGCCCGAGCGGCTTACACGGTCCAGAGGGAAGGGATTGGTGATGCCGCCGTCGATGAGGATGCGCCCCGCGTCCTCGACGGGCGCGAACACGCCCGGGATGGAGATGGAGGCCCTGATGGCATGCCACATGCTGCCGCTTGTGAAGACAACCTCGCGGCCCCGCTTCCAGTCGGTGGCGACGGCCGCGAACGGCATCGGCAAGTCCTCGATGCGTCGGTCGGGGGCAATCCGCTTCAGCGCCTCGATGATGCGCTCGCCCTTGATGAAATGCGAGAGCGAGAGCGAGTAGTCCGTCAGCTCGAACATGCGCCGCTTGTTGATGGTCTCCATCCATTCCTGGAAATCATCAAAGCGGCCCGAGGCATACATGCCCGCCACGATGGCGCCAAACGACGTGCCCGCCACCGACGTGACGTGGAAGCCACGCTCCCGCAGCGCAGCAATGGCCCCCACGTGCGCCAGGCCGCGCGCCCCGCCGCTTGAAAGGACCAGGGCCACGTCGCGGCGCTCCTTCTTGAATAACCGCTGGATAATGCTCCTCGTGTTCATCGTTTCTTGGTCTATGTTTTTGTGAGGAGATGCGGCGCACCGCCCCTTCCCGCTCACACGTTCTTGCCGTTGTGCCGCCGTCGCCAGAAGAAGTTCCAGACGCGGAACACGGGTTCCGACAACGACTCCGACGGGAAGGCGCGCACCATTCGCCAGTCGCGGTAAAAGCGCTGGGCGTTCTCGCGAATCCGCAGGCGGCGCACCCATGAGCCGCCTGCCTGCCCGGAGCCCAGCTCCCTACCCCACTCCTGGCCAAACAGCCGATGGTCGTTGTGCCCGAAATTCCCGCTCTGGATGATGTCGTCGAGCATCAGCCGGCCGCGCCTCTCGTCCTTCTTCGTGACGGCCCAGGCCGCGTCCATGCCCAGCACGTCCTCCAAAATCCACATCAGGGCGCCGCCCAGCTTCCGCAACCCCAAATACTCCAGCCGCGGCGTCCACCGTTCCTTCCTCTCGCGTGGCTCGGCACCGTCCAGGGCACGCAGGACATAGAAGAAGTCGATGACTTGCCGGAGCCCGACTCCCTCGAAGAGCAAGTGCTTGTAGATGTGGCTGAGCTGCATCACGACATTGAAGTCGGGTGTCGGAACGTTCATCTCCACTCCACCGCCGAAAGACACCGGATGGGCAAACTGCGCGTCGGCGTTCTCGAGGAAATATTTCTGAAGACGACGGTTGTAGAAAAAGCAGTGCAGGTATTGGGGCCTGTAATGCATCTCCACGGGCGTGCCGTGCATCGCGGGCGCCTCGACATGGTGGTAATAGGCCTTGTTGTTCGGATAGGAGCATTTCACGAAGCGGATGATTTTCCTGATGTCCTCATCACGCTTCCGGCGCCCGCTTTTGCGCTCGACGACCATCCGCACGGACTCGGGCACGTCACGCCCCCACCTCACCCACATGTCAATGTCGCCGGAAGAGCGGCTTTCCGGATGCGGATACATCAAGGCCGTGCCCTGCCCCTTCAGCAGGCAGCACTCCAAGCCGGAGTCTTGGAAGAACCGGTACACCTTCCGGAGGTTGTCGTTCACACGCATGTTGGCCTGCACGATGGCAATCGCCTGGTTGCGGAAATTCCTTACGAGTTGCGAGAAGCGTTCGATGTCATGCGGATGTCCCGCCACCAGGTAACCGTCCGTCATGCCGGGCCGGCTCTCCAGGTTCTTGACATTCCACAGCGGCCTGAGCGCCCATGCCGCAATCCCGTCTACCGTCTGGTCAGTGGAAGCACGCAACACCTCTTCCCACTCCCCGCAAGTCAGCCTGGGGAGGGAGCCGCTCGTGCCCAGCACATAGCGCAACACCTCGAAAAGGACATGTGCGGAATGGTTCATCGGCTGAAAATCTTTTCGGCAAACACGTGTCCGGCAAACACCATGTTGCCCACAATGTACCGGCGCCACATGCGGCGAGGCTCCTTGAATAGCCGGTAGAGCCACTCCAGGCCATGGCGTTGCCACGCCACGGGGGCCCGGCGCACCGTTCCGGCAAAGAAGTCGAAGACGGCGCCTATCGTCCCCACATGGCAGTTGATGTGAAGCTCGTCCCAATGCGCATACACCCACTTTTCCTGCTTCGGGGCAGTCATTCCTATCCATAGCAGGTCGGGGGCGCAAGCGTTGACAGCCTCTATCATCGCACGGTCTTCGGCAGTGCTGAAGACGGGCTTGAACGGAGGCGAATACACCACGGCTTGCAGCCGGGGGTACTCCTCCCCCACCCTTTTCTTCACAATGTCAAGCACAGCAGGCGACGAGCCCAGAAACATCACTTTCGGCCGCCGCGTACCCGCCAGGCCGTTCAGCCGCTGCATCTCATAGGTGAACAAGTCCCATCCTGCGACACGCTCCTTCGGGGGATGTGGATTGCCCAGCCAGCGGGAAGCCAGCACGATGCTCATTCCGTCGGGAATGAGCACGTCACCACCCGTCAGGGCCTCGGCAAAGGCGGAGTCCTTTTGCGCCACATTATAAGAATGTGCGTTTATCGTGTTGACGAGGAGCTTTCCCTCGGGCAGACGCCCCAGGGAAGCAATGTCGGGGAGCAGCTTTAGATTTCTGATTTTCAAACGACTCATGTGCTGTTGCAGTCCTATGGAACTTCTATATATCGATTTCCTCAAAGACAGTTGTCCACCACCTTTTTGCCGGTTCGCCGACAACTATGCCACAAAGTTACACATTTTATTCCATAATCCGTTTCTTTTAAGTTTTTTTAAATGCATCCGGCGCATCCGCAACCACCCCGTGTCGTGGCTGCCCATACAACAGAGTCCTTCGTGTTGTCGGCGCTGCCAATAGAAGTGCCATCAACCGACTGCTTTCAACGAATCATGAAAAGAATTTGATGCGTCCGCATAGCGTGAACTAATGAGTGCTAACTTTGCAAGCAGAAACATAAAGACAACTA
>CAZVWX010000110.1:0-5893 GCA_964631105.1 uncultured Prevotella sp.
TCTCGTCATGCATGTCGCTTAGATAAATCTCTGGAGTGGCATATGTCCAGTTTCGGGGATTGATAAGAGAAAATCCCATATTCGTCATGAAGGTTCGGATTTCATCATCAGACATGTGGCTTCCCTCTATAAACGGCTGTTCAACAATTATCTTGAAGGTTTGATTGCCATCACGTCCGAAGCCAATGACATTCAGCCGTGTCTCAGGGAAATAGGCATTGTGGAGTGAGATGCGGTCAAGGGCAAGTATCGGGAGAATGTAATAGTCAAGCCCGATGGATTTAATTAGCGTTGCCCCGTGGTCATAGACTTTGGCCTCTCCACCTTCAGCTATCTCATTGCCAAGAGTTCGTGAAAGATTCTCCTCAACGTTATCCGTCCAAAGACCGACTGTCTTAGCCCATGTCTCAATTACTGTAGCTTGCTTCTCTCCCTGTTGGAACTCTCTTTTGAAATCTGAGACTGAGCCAGCATCCGTATCTGTCGAATCTTCTGCTCCCGCGAGTAAGGATGCAATGACATGCGGCGCACCTCCCTCTGAGCAGCCATGCTGTTCGAGCGGTGAAAATCGTTTATATACAAGCCTTCCGTCAATAAACTGTTCTGCATAGCGGTCAAGTGTTGCCAGACCCTCGGACGTGAAGCCCTCGTCAATGATTGTGCGAATTGATGCCCAAAAGTCTGAGTTGTTCATAAATCTACATTTTCGGCAAATTTACTACAAAATCCCCAATAATCCAAGTTTTTTTGCAAAATTGTACCGCCATTGTGTCCTGATAGGCGAAAAATCCGATGGATATTAGCCACAACGCACTTCTTGACGAACAATGCTTCGGATTTTGAGGCATTTTAAATGCAACTGCAACTACCATGGGGATAGCTACAGTTACGCAAATTAGTATGGGCTTTAAAGCTGTTGATTACATCCGGCGCCGTTGCGGCGCGGCTCCCGCCGTGGGGCTGCGCCGCGCGTCGTCTCCCCGCTCACACCCACTCGAAGTTCTCCACGCCGGCGCCCAGCTCGAAGTGGCATTTCGCGATGCCGAGGTCTACCTTGGCAAAGAAGGCCCACGCCGCCTGGGCGTGCACCTGCCGCGGCCCCTTCAGCGTGAAGAGGAACTTCTGCTGGTTCATGGCCGTGGGGGCTGTGAGGGCGGCCTCCACGCCCCGGCGGAACCACTGCGGCGGGGTGCCGTCGGCGCGCGCCACCTTGTCGAAGGGCTTCACCTTGTGGCCTACGCCCTGTGTGGCACCGTAGCCCAGGGCGATGACGCAGCGCAGACGCTCGCCGCCGCCGACGTCCACCACGCCGGTGTCCTTCCTGAACGTCAGCCCCACCCAGCAGGTGTTCAGGCCGAGCTGCTGGGCCCTGAGCACGAGCTGCTCGCCGTAGTAGCCCAGCCGCTCGTCGAGCGAGGGGCTTTTCGGGCCGACGAGGGCGAAATAGTTTCTCACGCCCGCGAACTTGCCGTAGTGGGCCAGGCGGCTGTCGAAGGCCTTGGGACTGTCGGTGACGAGCTGGATGTGGAGCCCGCCCCGCGTGTTGCACTCGTCCATGAGCCGCGCCAGCTCGTCCAGCTTGCCGGGCTCTATGCTGCGGCCGGTGTAGCTTCTCACCGCGTGCCGCGCCTGCATTGCTTCTTGCAGTGTCATTGCCATGGGTCAGTGTGATGGTGTTCTGACAGGATAACGGACGGCGGCCACGATTATTGCCCCAGCGATGGGTGGAATCGCCCGGCCTGGTGTTCCGCCAAGGATGCTCCCCCATGTCTTTCTCCAAAACGGTGAGGCGATTCGCCCAAATTCATCCATCCGCAGCGGGGCCGTCCCCAGGGGGTACGTTTTGGGGAATCTTCGGCCCGCGGGCAAAAAATGCGGGGATTTCTCTTTGTTATGTCTTCGGTTTGCACTACCTTTGCATCCAAAGAACAAAGAGACAGAGCATGAGCGACTCGATTGTAATCATCCCCACGTACAACGAAAAGGAGAATATAGAGAAGATTGTCCGGGCGGTGTTCGGCCTGCCCAAGGATTTCGACATCCTCGTCATCGACGACGGGAGCCCCGACGGCACGGCCGCCATCGTGCACCGGCTGATGGACGGCGAGTTCGGCCGGCGTCTCTTCATCATCGAGCGCCCGGGCAAGCTCGGCCTGGGCACGGCCTACATCGCCGGGTTCAAGTGGGCCCTGGCCCATGGCTACGACTACATCTTCGAGATGGACGCCGACTTCAGCCACGACCCCAACGACCTGCCGCGCCTCTATGCCGCCACCCACGACGAGGGCTACGACGTGGCCGTGGGCAGCCGCTACGTGAGCGGCGTGAACGTGGTGAACTGGCCCATCGGGCGCGTGCTGATGAGCTACTTCGCCAGCCAGTACGTGCGGCTGGTCACCGGGTTCCGCGTCCACGACACCACGGCGGGTTTCGTCTGCTACCGCCGCCGCGTGCTCGAGACCATCGAGCTCGACAAGATTCGCTTCAAGGGCTACGCCTTCCAGATAGAGATGAAGTTCACGGCCTACAAGATTGGCTTCCGCATCAAGGAGGTGCCGGTGGTGTTCGTCAACCGCCGCGAGGGCGTGAGCAAGATGAGCGGGGGCATCTTCGGCGAGGCCTTCTTCGGCGTGATGCGGCTCCGGCTGGACGGCTGGTTCCGCAAGTATCCCAAGATCAGAGCGTGAAAACCGGCGGTGACATGACAAGCAAGCCGGCAGAGCCGTCGCGCCCGTGCAGCCTCGGCCAGACGCTGCTCCCCCTCTACGCCCGCAGGGCCGAGGCCAAGGCCGTGGCCGCGGCCCTGCGGGCGAAGGGCGGCGGCGCCCTCTATCTGCAGGGGCTGTCGGGCTCGGCCGCAGCGGTGCTCTTCGCCGCACTCTTCCCCTCGCTGCGGGGCGTGGCCGTCTTCATCCTCGACGACGAGGAGGAGGCGGGCTATTTCTACAACGACCTGCGGGCGTGCCTGGCGCCAGGCGGCCAGAGCGGTGCCCAAAGCCCCCAAGGCGGCCAGACCCCCGACCCCGTGCTCTTCTTCCCCTCGGGCTACCGCCGCGCGGTGAGATACGCCCAGCGCGACGCCGCCAACGAAATCCTGCGCACCGAGGTGCTGGCCCGGCTGGCGGCCCGCGGCGGCAAGGACGAGGCCCCGCTGTTCGTCGTGACGTGCCCCGAGGCCCTGGCCCAGCTGGTGGTGTCGCGGCAGAGCCTCGGCGAGCGGCTCGTGCGCCTGGCCGTCGGCCAGACGGTGAGCCTCACCGAACTGGAGAAGGCACTGCGCTCGCTGGGCATGCAGGAGGTGGACTACGTCTACGAGCCCGGCCAGTTTGCCGTGCGCGGCAGCATCCTCGACGTCTATTCCTACAGCTGCGAACTGCCGTTCCGCATCGACTTCTTCGGCGACGAGGTGGACACCATCCGCACCTTCGAGGTGGAGACGCAGCTCTCCCGTGACAAGCGCGACGAGGTGGACATCGTGCCGGCGGTGGACGCAGTGGCGGCGGCGCGTGTGCCGCTGTTGCAGTTCCTGCCCACGGACAGCGTGCTCGTGATGAAAGACCGGCAGTTCGTCGGCGACAGCATCGGCCGCATCTACGACGAGGGCTTCGCCTCGCAGGCTCTGCAGGAACGCCTGGAGGGGGCCACCGAGGAGGAGCGGGAGCAGGTGATGCGCGACTTCCGGCGCGAGAGCCTGCTGTGCGACCGCCCGCGCTTCGACGCGCTCGCCGACACGTTCCGGCAAGTGGAGTTCGGCCCCGACGCCGAGCAGCACCTGCGGCGTGCGGAGCAGCGCGGCCAGGTGGAGGGCTCGGCGCTCGTCACCTTCCACATCTCGCCCCAGCCGCTGTTCCACAAGAACTTCGAGCTCCTGGCCCAGACCTTCGAGGAGGAGGCCCTGCAGGGCTGCCGCCTCTTCGTGCTGGCCGACAGCGCCAAGCAGTGCGAGCGGCTGAAGAGCATTCTCGACAGCCTGCGCCCCGACGGTGCGACGGCCTTCACGCCGGTGGCGCCCACCCTGCACGAGGGCTTCGCCGACGCCGACCTGCGCGTCTGCGCCTACACCGACCACCAGATCTTCGACCGGTTCCACAAGTACAGCCTCAAGTCGGACACCGCCCGCGCGGGCAAGATGGCCCTGACGATGAAGGAGCTGCAGGAGATGGAGCCCGGCGACTACCTGGTGCATGTCGACTTCGGCATCGGGAAGTTTGGCGGACTGGTGCGCGTGCCGCAGCCGCCCGACCCGCAGCACCCCGGCCGCCAGGGCTACCAGGAGGTGATCAGAATCATCTACCAGCACAACGACATCGTGGACGTGAGCATCCACTCGCTCTACAAAATCTCGAAATACCGCAGCCAGGACACGGGCGAGCCGCCCCACCTCTCCACCCTGGGCACCGGGGCGTGGGAGCGGCTGAAGGAGCGCACGAAGAAGCGCATCAAGGACATCGCCCGCGACCTGATACGCCTCTACGCGCGGCGCCGCCACGAGAAGGGGTTCGCCTTCAGCGCCGACTCCTACATGCAGCACGAGCTGGAGGCGAGCTTCCTCTACGAGGACACGCCCGACCAGCAGAAGGCCACGCAGGAGGTGAAGGCCGACATGGAGCGGGCGCGGCCCATGGACCGTCTGGTGTGTGGCGACGTGGGCTTCGGCAAGACCGAGGTGGCCATCCGTGCGGCGTTCAAGGCGGCAGCCGACTCGAAGCAGGTGGCGGTGCTCGTGCCCACGACGGTGCTGGCCTACCAGCACTTCCAGACGTTCTCGGCGCGGCTGAAGGACTTCCCCGTCAGGGTGGACTATCTCACGCGGGCCCGCACGACCCGGCAGACCCACAAGATTCTGGCCGACCTGGCCGCCGGGCGCATCGACATCATCATCGGCACGCAGAAGCTCATCGGCAAGCAGGTGAAGTGGCACGACCTGGGGCTGCTCATCATCGACGAGGAACAGAAGTTCGGCGTGGCCACGAAGGAGAAGCTGCGCAAGCTGAAGGTGAACGTGGACACGCTCACGATGTCGGCCACGCCCATACCGCGCACGCTGCAGTTCTCGCTGATGGGGGCGCGCGACATGAGCATCATCCGCACGCCGCCGCCCAACCGCTACCCCATACAGACCGAGCTGGCCACCTTCGGCCACGAGGTGATTGCCGAGGCCATCAACTTCGAGATGAGCCGCAACGGGCAGGTGTTCTTCGTCAACGACCGCATCTCCAACCTGCCCGAAATCGCGGCCCTCATCCATAAGTACGTGCCCGACTGCCGCGTGGCCGTGGGCCACGGGCAGATGAAGCCCGAGGAGCTGGAGAGGGTCATCATGGGATTCATGAACTACGACTACGACGTGCTGCTCTCGACGACCATCGTGGAGAACGGCATCGACATACCCAACGCCAACACCATCATCATCAACGACGCCCACCGCTTCGGGCTGAGCGACCTGCACCAGATGCGCGGGCGTGTGGGCCGGAGCAACCGCAAGGCCTTCTGCTACCTGCTGGCGCCGCCCAAGAGCGTGCTCAACCCCGAGGCCCGGCGCAGGCTGGAGGCCCTGGAGAGCTTCAGCGGACTGGGCAGCGGCTTCAACCTGGCCATGCAGGACCTGGACATCCGCGGGGCCGGCAACCTGCTCGGCGCCGAGCAGAGCGGGTTCATGGAGGACTTGGGATACGAGACGTACCAGAAGATTCTGTCGCAGGCGGTGACGGAACTGAAAAACGACGAGTTCGCCGACCTCTACGCCGACGACATCGCCAGCGGAAAGGTGGTGGAGGGCGACGAGTTCGTGGACGACTGCGCCCTGGAGAGCGACCTGCCCATGTACTTCCCCGACACCTACGTGCCGGGCAGCAGCGAGCGCATGCTGCTCTACCGCGAGCTCGACCGCATC
>CAZVWX010000111.1:0-5891 GCA_964631105.1 uncultured Prevotella sp.
AGCTTGCTCACCATGCCGTTCATATATATAATATAGGTGTTCCCCTTGCGGGCGTTCTGGGCGAAGCCTCCCGCCGCGTCGATGTAGTATTTCGCGCTCTTCCCCCGCTCGTAGGCCACCGTGTTGGGATACATCACGGCACCGTTGATTTTCACCGTGGAGTTGTACTTCGGCACCACCAGCCGGTCGCCCTCGCGCAGGGTGAGGTTGGCGTCGCTCTCGGGATGGGCCAGGGCCCTGTCGAGCTCGATGCCCACGGGGTATGTGTCGGGCACCTGGAACTTCGTCATCTGCGTCTCCTGTGTCTTCTCGGCTATGGTGGACAGGCTGCTCGAGCTGTTGCTGGCGGCCAGCTGCAGCAGGTCTTGCTGCTGCTGCTCCTGCGCCATGCGGTAGGCGGCCTCCATGCGGTCGCGCTCGGCCTCGTTGGTGCGCCGCTCCAGTCGTGCCCCCTTGATGTAGGCCTGGTCGGTCACGCCGCCGCACGCCTTGAGCAGGTCGGTGAGGCGGGCGTTGCGCTTCTCAAGCGTGTAAGTGCCCTTGAACATCACCTCCCCGTCCACGTAGACGTTCTGCTGCTCGGTGTAGCCGGGGCTCTTGTGCACATACACCTGGTCGAAGGGCATGAGCAGGAATCCGGGCGTGCCGTCGACGACGAAGCCGTCCTTCAGCTTCAGCGTGTAGTTCTTGGCGATGATGCTGTCGGGCGCCAGCGCCGTGGGGTTGTCGACGCGCCGGCTCACGTCCACGCGCACCGTCGAGGCCTGGTCGGTGAGCCCGCCGGCCTGGAGCACGAAGTCCTCCAGGGTTTCGTTGTCGGCATAGGTGTAGATGCCCGGGAACTGCACCTCGCCGCGGATGGTGATGGTGCGCTCGCGTATGCGGCTGGTCTTGGTGGGTATGAAGAGCACGTCGTTCTCGCGCAGGGGGATGTCGGCGGTCCTGCCGCTCATGATGCCCGCCACGTCCACGCTGGAGGTGCTCAGCGTGGACGTGGCGGGCATCATGAGCACCTCCAGCGTGCGGTCGGGCTTCATGCGGTGCATCACGGCGTGGTCGGTGAAGGCATCCTCGGTGGTTCCCTCGGCCTGCTCCAGGAGCGTGCGCACGCTGTTCACCTCGCCGCCAATGTTGTACAGTCCCGGGCGGAAGACGGCGCCCTTCAGCTCCACGGTGTTGTCGTACCGGTTCAGGATGCTGTCGACGGTGATGGAGTCGCCGTCGGCGATGCGGAAGCTGGAGAAGTCGAACTCGCCCACATTGAACACGGCGTACTCGCGGCCGGTCTTGCGGTTCACGCGCACGGTCTTCGTATAGGCGTCGCCCGTGAATCCCCCGGCGTATTTCAGCACGGTGCTCACGCTCTCGCTTTTCTTCATCTCGTAGATCATGGGGCGCTTCACCTTGCCGTCGATGGTGACCAGGCAGTCGTAGGGGCCCACGACGATGACGTCGTTGTCGGCCAGGCGCACGTTGCCCGTGAGCTTTCCGTTCAGGATGTAGTCGTAGATGTCCACCACGGTGACGAGCTTGTTGTTCCGGTACACCTTGATGTTGCGCAACGTTCCCAGGTCGTTGGTGCCGCCGGCCATGTAGAGCGCGTGGAAGACGGTGGCGAAGGCCGAGAGCGTGTAGGTGCCGGGCGTCTGCACCTCGCCCATCACGTTCACCATGATGGTCTTGGTCTGTCCCACGGTGAGCCTCACGCGGCTGCTGCGGTAGCGGCTGCCCAGGGTGGAGCGCAGGCGGGCGTTGGCCTGGGCCACGGTGAGGCCGCTCACGGCCACGGGCCCGTAGCCCTCGACGACGATGTCGCCGTCGGGCGACACCGTCGACTCGATGCTCTTCTGCGAGGCCCCGTAGATGTCGATGATGACGGCGTCGCCCGGCCCGAGGCGGTAGTTGCTCGGGGTGGCGATGTTCATGTTGGGCTCGAAGGAGAGCAGCTTGTTGTTGAAGATGTCGCGCCCGAACACCTTCTCCTTGTCCTCCTTCTCCTTCCGGAGCATCCGCCGGAGCAGCGTCATCGAGTCGACGGGCACGATGCCGTCAATCGACTCCTGCATCTGCATGAACTCGGGGTCGTCCTCGTCGTAGGTGTGGCGGTAGGCGTCGTTGCCCTGGTCCACGATGCGGTAGTTGGAGTAGTTCTGCGTCTCCCGGTCGTATTCCTCGCGCGTCTTGCCGTTGTTCTGGCGCATGCGCGAGGCCTCCTTCAGGTCGGAGCTGCCCGTGTTGACCAGCGAGTTCTTGCCCTGCAGCGACTGGAACTGCTTCTGCACACGGCGTATTTGGGCAATGTCGACGCCGCTCTGCATCAGCCGGGTCACAATCTGGGCCCGCGGGGTGCCGGCGTTGTATTCCTTCACTATCATGCGCATCACCTGGTCGTCGGTCATGCTCGACTGCGCCCATGCTCCCAGGGCACTCGCCAGCACGAGGAAGACCATGAATATCTTCTTTTTCATCTTGCTTGTTAGGTACCGTTATAATAAGATAACACAGAAAAGGCGGAAATGTTGTGCAAGAGGCGTGGAAAAAGTGTTTCCGCCTACCACGCGCTGAAGTTTTCCTGTGCCTCGACGCGCCGCTCCACGTTGTCGGGCAGCGAGGCGAAGAAGTCGATGCCCGTCATCCGCTCCACCTCGTCCACGGTCGTGGCGTGCGCCGACATCTTGTGGTGCTCGTCGTCGTTGTCGTAGATGAAGCCGATGGCCTTGGGCTCACCCTTCATGCAGAGCACCACCTTGAAGAACCTTTCCGGCACCGCCACCTTGTGCTGGCCGATGCGCCGCGGCTTGCCCGGTGGCGGCACGGGGCCGCAGGCGATGTAGATGCTGCCATAGTGGCGCGCCCAGTCGCGGCACTTCATCTCCAGCGAGTTCCAGTCGCCGGCGTTGAGGGTGTGGGTCTGCGGGCACATGTTCGTCATCAGGAAGCACTCCTGCTGGGCCTGCTCGCTCCACTTGTTGTCGCCCGAGGGGCACATGTGGCCGCGGTCGTAGCCGCTGCGGGCATAGTCGAAGGTGTTCACCTGCGGCCCCTCGGCCTCCTCGTCGGTCTGGAAGCTGATGCCCTTGCGCGAGAAGCTGCCCTTGGTCTCGTGGCGGGTGAGCTGCCAGGCCACCCAGTTGGGCAGGCGCAGGTCCTTGTTCCACGACACGGTGTAGGCCATGCGGTGCAGTATCTGTTCGGCGCGGTCGTCCAACGGGGCTGGAATCTCGAGCCCCTCAGCGTCGTCGGCCTCTTCCGGGGCCGCCGCCTGGGCTGCCTTGGCCGTGTCGGCGGCCACCGGCGGCTCCGGCGTAAAGGATTCTGAACTGCGCTCCGCCACCGCCTGGCCTGCCTGCCCGCCTGCCGGCAGCTGACGTTCCGGCTGGGCGCTGCCGCAAGACTTCAGCCCGGCAAGCGAGGCTAAAACGATAATAATCGTGAGAAATTTTTCCATTTGGCTGCAAAGGTACTGATTTTTTTGCTATATTTGCAGAAAGTATTCACATTTTATCCCTGTAAGCATCATGAACATCACCATGCAAAGCGACTTTGTGCTGCCGGCCGAATGGTCGGAGCAGAGCGGCGTCATGCTCACCTGGCCGCACGAGAACACCGACTGGAGGCCCTGCCTGGGGGAGATTACGGCCACCTATATGGCCCTGGCGCGCGAAATCACCAAGCGTGAGGGGCTGCTCGTGGTGACGCCCGAGCCCGCCAGGGTGGCGCAGGACTTGCGCCGGGAGCTCACGCCCGCGCAGATGGAGCGGGTGAGGGTGGTGGAGGCCGACTCCAACGACACGTGGGCGCGCGACCACGGGCCCATCACCCTCGTGTCGCAGGCCAAGGCCAACGGCTTCTTCGTGCCCTGCCACATGCTCGACTTCTGCTTCAACGGATGGGGAGAGAAGTTCCCCTACGAGAAGGACAACGCCATCAACCTGAAGCTCTACTACGCCGGGGCCTTCCATGCGGTGCTGGAGAACCACACCGACTTCGTCCTGGAGGGCGGGGCCATCGAAAGCGACGGCCGCGGAACCATCTTCACCACGACCAGCTGCATGACGGCCCCGCACCGCAACCAACCGCTCACCCGGCACGACCTGGACGCGCGGCTGAAAATCCTCTTCCACGCGCCGCGGGTCATCTGGATTGACCACGGCCACCTCGTGGGCGACGACACCGACGGACACATCGACACCATCGTGCGCGTGGCGCCCAACGACACCTTATTATATATGGGGTGCGACGACCCGGAGGACGAGCAGTACGACGACTTCAAGGCGCTGGAGCGGCAACTGGTGACGCTCCGCACGGCCGAGGGCAGGCCCTACCGGCTGGTGAGGCTGCCCATGCCCGATGCCATCGTCGGCGAGTCGGGGCGGCTGCCGGCCACGTATGCCAACTTCCTGGTCATCAACGGGGCCGTCATCGTGCCCACCTACAACCAGCCCGAGAAGGACCGGGCGGCCATGGCGGCCATCGGAAGCTCCTTCATCGGGCGCGACGTCGTGGGCGTCGACGCGCGAACGGCCATACGCCAGCACGGCAGCCTGCACTGCCTCGCCATGCAGCTGCCCAAGGGGGTGCTCGCCACCGGTGAGGGATTCTTCCAATAACCCCGTGTTCCGGCCTGTCCGCGACAAGCGTGAGGCCGCGCCATTACTTACCTTACGACCGACTGACAACATGAAAAGACTGAAAATCGGAATCATACAGCAGCACAACACCGCCGACCGCAACGACAACCGCGCCCGGCTGGCCGCGCACATCGCCCGCCTGGCCCGGCAGGGGGCGCAGCTCGTCGTGCTGCAGGAACTGCATGACTCGCTCTACTTCTGCCAGGAGGAGCGCGTTGACAACTTCGACCTGGCCGAACCCATCCCCGGACCTGCCACCGAGGCCTACGCCAAGCTGGCCCGGCAGCACGGGGTGGTGATTGTGGCCTCGCTCTTCGAGAAGCGGGCGCAGGGCCTCTGCCACAACACGGCGGTGGTGCTCGACGCCGACGGCTCCCTGGCGGGCATATACCGCAAGATGCACATCCCCGACGACCCGGGCTATTACGAGAAGTTCTATTTCGCCCCGGGCGACCTGGGCTTCCACCCCGTCAGCACGTCGGTGGGGCGGCTGGGGGTGCTCGTGTGCTGGGACCAGTGGTTCCCCGAGGCCGCACGCCTCATGGCTCTGCAGGGAGCCGAGCTGCTCGTCTATCCCACGGCCATCGGCTACGACGCCGCCGACACGCCCGACGAGCAGCAACGGCAGCGCGAGGCCTGGACGACCGTGATGCGCGGGCACGCCGTGGCCAACGGACTGCCGGTGGTGGCCGTGAACCGCGTGGGATGGGAGTCACGGCTGGCGGGTCATGTCGGCACCGGCCCCGACGACACCGACGGCATCCGCTTCTGGGGCTCCAGCTTCGTGGCCGGGCCGCAGGGGGAAATCATCTTCCGCGCCAGCGGCGACGCCGAGGAGCAGGCGGTGGTGGAGGTGGACCTGGAGCGCGGCGAGCAGGTCAGGCGCTGGTGGCCGTTCCTGCGCGACCGGCGCATCGACCACTACCAGGGGCTCACCCGGCGGTTCATCGACTGACCGCTGCCGGCCGTCATCGTCCCCCGGGGCAAAAAACAAGCGGTTTGTTTTGATTTGTCCCCACTTTGGCGTACCTTTGCATCATGAAAGCATTGCAGAGTCATTATTTCAGAGCGCTGGCGGCCATTGCCGCCGGCATACTCATCGTGGAGTTCCGCCAGGACATGATGCGGTGGATCACGATAGCGGTGGGCGTGCTGTTCCTCCTTTCCGGCATCATCTCGCTTGTGGCCTACTTCGGCGCACGAAGCCGCATGGCTGACGGGGTGGCGGCCGACGGCAGCGAGGCAGCGGGCAGCAAGACG
>CAZVWX010000112.1:0-5885 GCA_964631105.1 uncultured Prevotella sp.
ATTTTTATTGTTGAGGTGCCGCGTACCTTATCCAAAGGTACTGCAAACCGAAGACAATACAAAATGAATCCCATTCATTTTTATTGTTGAGGTGCCGCGTACCTTATCCAAAGGTACTGCAAACCGAAGACAATACAAAATGAATCCCATTCATTTTTATTGTTGAGGTGCCGCGTACCTTATCCAAAGGTACTGCAAACCGAAGACAATACAAAATGAATCCCATTCATTTTTATTGTTGAGACGCGGCGGAGCCCCCTTGCAGGGGCCGTGCCTTGTGCCGGCCCGCACGCCCTGAAAGGGCGTTCAAAAGCCCGATGATGGAACAAAAGCCCGATGATGGCGCTACTGCCCAATGGATGCATCCCCCGCTGGGGCTGATGGCGTGGGTGCGTGAAACGCCGTTCCGTCGTTGCGGGCCGGGCACACGGACGCATGTGCACTGCAAGTGTAGTGCGCATTGCGTCCAAAAGCATGCCCACATCACGTCCCGACGGGAAGGCGCGGCGGCAACGACTATTTGGCCCGCTCACCCAGAATCTTGCGGATGGCAACGGCCAGCTTGTCAACGTCGTCCCTGGTGTTGTACAGGGCGAAGGTCGGGCGGACACTCATCTCGTAGCCCAAGGCCCTGAGGGCTGGCTGCGCGCAGTGGTGCCCGGCTCTCACCGCAATGCCCTCCTGGTCGAGGAGCGTCCCCGTCTCGGGAACGGGAATGCCGTCGAGGACGAACGACACCACGCTCACGCGATGGGTAGGGTTGCCGATGAGGGTCAGTCCGGGGATGGCGGCGAGCTGCTGGCGGGCATATTCCGTCAGCGCATGCTCGTGCGCCTCGATGTTCCCGATGCCGAGATGTGCGACGTAGTCGAGGGCGGCGCCCAGGCCGATGGCGTCGGCGACATTTGGCGTGCCGGCCTCGAAGCGTGCCGGCGGCGTGTTATACTCCGTCCGCTCTATCGTCACGTCCTTGATCATGTTGCCGCCCCCCTGCCAAGGCTGCAGCTTGTCGAGAATCTCCTTGCGCCCGTAGACGGCGCCGATGCCGTTGGGTCCGTAAATCTTATGTCCCGAGAAGACGAAGAAGTCGCAGTCGATGTCCTGCACGTCCACCCGTGTGTGGGCGATGCTCTGCGCACCGTCCACGAGCACGGGGATGCCGTGGCTGTGCGCAATCCTCACAATCTCCTTCACGTTGTTGATGGTGCCGAAGGTGTTGTTCACGTGGCCGACACTCACAAAGCGTGTGCGGGGCGTAATCAGCCGCTCATATTCCGAGAGTATCAGGTCGCCGTTCTTGTCAGTGGGAATGGCTCTCAGCTCCGCCCCCTTCTCGTGGCAGACCTGTTGCCACGGCACGATGTTGGCATGGTGGTCCAGGATGGACACGATGACGTTGTCGCCCGGCGTGAGATACTGCCGGCCGTAGGTCTGGGCCACGAGGTTGATGCCCTCCGTGGTGCCTCGCACGAAGATGATGTTGTCGGGCGACGGCGCATGGATGAAGGTGGCAATCTTCTGCCGGGCCTCCTCGTAGGCGTCGGTGGCGCGTGCCGCGAGGGTGTGCGCCCCGCGGTGGATGTTGCTGTTGTAGTGCAGATAGTAGTCGGCGAGCTTGTCGACGACCTGCCTGGGCTTCTGCGTCGTGGCGCCGTTGTCGAGCCATACGAGGTCATGTCCGTGCACCTTCTGGTTCAGGATGGGGAAGTCCTGCTTGATTTGGTTCTCGTCGAGCGTGTCTGTTTCCTCGTAGGAGAGCTCGCGCAGCTTGTCCGTCTCCGGTATGCCGATGCCGAAGTCGTGGCTCTGCACCCAGTCCTTCTCAGCCAGCGGGGAGGTGTGCGCGTCGTCGGCCGCCTTGGGCTCGCCGCCCCAGTGCAGGCCCGCGTCGGGGAATCCCGTTCCCCCTTCGAGGATGTCGCGATAGCTCCGCTCCACGGTGGAGAAGTCGTATTCCTCCACCGGGAACAGCGCCTTGCGCTCCTGCTGCAGTTCCTCCGGGCAGTATTGCCGGGCAATCTTCTTCAGCAGGGCGAAAGTCTCGTTGTCGGCTACGGCGTATTTACTGTCAAAACCTTCTGTCATTATTTCTCTACTTTATTCGTGTGCTGATAGTCGTGGTAGTAGCCCACTTCCACGTTTTCCAGTACGGCGATGGCGTCGTCGGTGAGTGCCGCCAGACTGAAGTATTTCGTCAGCAGATAGGAAGCCACGCCGAAGTGGTCGAGGCCCATCAGGCGCGCGCTCAGCGACGGGGCTATCTCGCCGGGAATGCCGCTCTGGTGAAGGCCCACCACGCCCTGGTTCTTCTCTCCCACGCGCACGAGGATAATCTTCGTAGTGCCCACGCCGCGCCCGGTGAGATACTGGCCTTCCACCTCCACCTTGTCGGATGGAATCAGCGGCACGCCGCGCCACAAGATGACCTTCGTCCCGAAGAGGTCGGTGGCCTGTGGCGGCACGCCGCGCCATGTGCACTCCCGCTCGAAGGCCGCGATGGCTCGCGGGTTGGCGATGAAGAAGGCAGGCTCTTTCCAGACCAGGCTCAGCAGCTCGTCCAGGTCGTCGGGCGTTGGGGCCCCGTAGCGTGTGGTGATGCGGTAGGCCGGGTCGGCGCTGGCCAGGAGTCCGAAGTGCTTGTTGTTGACGAGCTCCCATTCCTGGCGTTCCTTGATGCTCTCTATGGACAGTCGCAGCTGCTCTTCGAGCTGGTTGTAGGGATTGTTGTAGAGGTCGCTCACGCGGGTATGCACGCGCACGACGGTCTGCAGCGTGTTGAGCGAATACTCCCGCGGCGCCTCCTCGTAGTCGATGTAGGTTTCGGGTATGGTGATGTTCTCGCCGTGCCCGCTCAGCAGGTCGATGTGCTTCTCGCCGTGGTCGTTGACGGTGGCCTTCAGGCGCAGCTGCTTGTCCACCGCCTTCTGGAACTTCTCGCGGAAGTCGGGCACCTCCTTGATGAAGCTCTCCAGGTTCTCCGTCTTCAGCGACAGGAACACGCTTGGAGTGACGGCTCTGACGGAGACCGTCGATGCGGCGTCGCTCAGCAGGTCGGCCTCGCCGAAGTATTCCCCCTCGCCGAGCAGGGCGATGCGCAGCTCCTCGCCGTGTGGCCCCTTGCTGATGACCTCGGCCTGGCCGCTGGCCACGATGAAGAACTTCTGCTTGTCCTTGCCCTCCTTGACGATGTATTCGCCCAGCTTCACGGGAATGGTCTCGAAGCTGCGGGCAAGCCCCGTCACCACCTCGTCGTCGAACTCGGAGAAAAGCGGTATGGCCTGCAGGCTCTTCGATGTGAAGCTGGGCTGCCCATTGAGGTATTCTATTGGCACGCGCTCGCCCTTTTTGAGTTCCACCTTGGTACGGTTCACGCGGAAGGTGCCGCCGTTGACCTGCACCCAGGGCAGGAGTTTGAGCAGCAGTCTCGGTGTTATCGACCCCATCTGCGGGGCGGTCTTGGTGGTGGTGGCGAGGTTTCTCGCCGTTGCAGTGGTCACACTGCGCTGTAGGTTTTCGTTCGACATATGGGTTTGTTTTTATTGTCCATGTTGTTATTTCTGAATGGTCACCTTGTGCACGGGGCCTTCCACATGCTCCACGCTCAAGACGTTGTAGCCCTGGTCCTTGGCGTTGCGCGGCACGTTGTCGAGAGGCTCGCCCTCGGAGAGGAGCACTTCGAGGATGTCGCCCTTCTGCAGTTTTGCGAGTGCAATCTTTGTCTTTACGAAGGTCATGGGGCAGTGCTCCTTTGTGATGTCAATTGTTGTTGTTGCCATATATATAAAATGTATAGGTTGGGAAACGGTGTCCACCTGTTTGTCCATCGATTAAATCACGGTGTCCTTGAATCAAATAAAAAGGGTGCGGCCGCCTTCGGATATTTTGAGGAAGGTGGCGACGCCGAGCACGTCTTTCACCTCCTGGATGAAGTCCTTTTTCTCAAGTCCGAGGATGTGCATCGCCATCTCGCAGGCATACATGTTGATGCCGAGCGCCTTTGCCGCGTCGATGAGCTCCTCCAGCGTCGCCACATTGTTCTTGCGCATCAGCTTTCGGAAGATTTTGCCGCCGGCGCCCAGGAAGTTGAAGCGGCTCACCGGAGCCACCTTCGTCCCCCCCATCATGAATCCGAACAGCTTGGTTGTCCAGTCCTTGCCGATGAACGCCCTTCCGGGCTTCCGCTTGATGGCGTCAAGTCCCCAGAAGGTGAAAAACAAGTTCACCTCATAGCCCACTGCCGACGCCCCCGTTGCCAGGGTGAAGGCGGCGGTGAGCTTGTCGAAATCGCCGCTGAAGACGATTATCGACAGCTTCTTCGCTGCTTTCGTTGCAGGATTGCCCTCACTCATATGTTGCTTCTGTTCCATGCTTTGTTACACATTGATTTTCTCGTCGTTGAAGATGCCCAACGACAGGTAGCGCTCGCCCGTGTCTGGCAGCAGCACGACGACGCGCTTGCCCTCGTTCTCTATTCTTTGCGCTATCTTGATGGCCGCGGCCACAGCCGCACCCGAGGAGATGCCGGCCAGCACGCCTTCTTCACGTGCCAGCAGGCGGGTTTTCTCTATCGCCTCCTCGTTGCTAATCTTGATGAGCTCGTCGTAGACCCCCTGGTCGAGAATCTTGGGGACGAATCCCGCGCCGATGCCCTGGATGAAGTGCGGGCCGGGCTTGCCACCCGACAACACCGCCGACGTGGCGGGCTCCACGCCCACAATCTTCACCTTCGGCTTGCGCTCCTTCAGCACCTCGCCCACGCCCGAGATGGTGCCGCCCGTGCCGATGCCCGCCACAAAGAAGTCTACGCTCCCCTCGGTGTCATCCCATATCTCCAAGGCCGTGGTCTTGCGGTGCACATCCACGTTGGCGGGATTCTCAAACTGTTGCGGGATGTATGCGTTGCCGATGTGCCCGGCCAGCTCGCGGGCCTTCCGGATGCTGCCCGGCATGCCCTCGTAGGCGGGCGTGAGCACCACGCAGGCCCCCAGGGCCTTGAGCAGCGTGCGCCGCTCCTGCGTCATCGAGTCGGGCATCGTCAGGATGAGCTTGTAGCCCTTGATGGCGGTGACGAGGGCGAGCCCGATGCCGGTGTTGCCGCTCGTGGGCTCTATGATGGTGGTGTCCTTGTCGATAAGGCCCTTGCGCTCGGCCCGCTCTATCATCGACCACGCCACCCTGTCCTTGACGCTCCGGGCGGGGTTGAGGAACTCCAGCTTGGCGATGACCTTCGCCCTAAGGTTCAGCTCCGCCTCTATCTTGGAAAGCTCCAGGAGTGGCGTCCTGCCCAACAGGCCGATGAGATTGTGTGCTGTCTTTGTCATATTCGTGAGAGATTCTTTCAAGTGCAAAGTTAAGCCAAATCGCGGTTTCGAGTAATAGCTTTCGTGTGGCATTTCGCATCGCAAACTCTTGGTATTTTTTTAGGCTCTTCCGGAATAGGGAGTGACAAGCTTGCCAAATCCCTCCGTCTGCTGCGCCGTGACCACGTGCCGCCACGCCGTGTCCCTCCGTCTGCTGCGCCATCGCCACGGCAGGGGCCGTGCCTCGTGCCGGCCCGCACGCCCCGAAAGGGCGTTCCACCGCCCGATGATGGAACGAAAGCCCGATGATGGCGCTACTGCCCTATGGATGCATCCCCCGCTGGGGCTGATGGCGTGGGTGTGTGAAACGCCGTTCCGTCGTTGCGGGCCGGCACAAGACGCGGCCCCTGCCGTGGACACGTGCCCGCCCGTGGTCACCCGCCCCGCCGGGGCTGTGCCCCCACGGCAGGCGACTGGCCTTGCTTTCCATCATGAGCAGCCGGGGCGCGTTGTCAACTATTCGGAGATGAATTCCAAGAACGGCCTTCTTGCAATGTGTAAGTGGCCTTCTTGGCATCGAAGAAG
>CAZVWX010000113.1:0-5879 GCA_964631105.1 uncultured Prevotella sp.
GTCTATCTCCATCTCGGCGTCCTTGGTGAACTTGAACGAGTAGGCGCGGTAGGCGGCCGGCTTCATGCCCATGAAAATCAGCGGCAGGCAATGGCGCACCACGTCGTCGAGATACATGATGGACACCGGCCCCGACGCTGTCGCGGCCTCCTTCGCGCCCGGCGGCAGGATGACCCACCGGCCCACCTGCCTGTCGGGAATCTTCACGATGGCGTAGCGCGGCTTCTTCTTCTCCGGCTCCGTGCGCTCCACGACCAGGTAGATGCGGTTGTCCTCCAGCTTCGCGATGTTGTCAATCTCGTTGAGCCAGATGGGGTCGACCGACCCGTTGAGCCGCTCGTAGAAGAACCGGCGCACGTAGGTCTGCTGGGCCTCGTCGAGCCCGGTCTCGTCGGTCAGCCTGATGCCATGCCGGGCGAGGAGGCCCATTACGCCGTCGACGGTCTGGGTGTACTCCTCGCTGTATTGCCGCCAGAGCTTGTTGATGGTCTTCAGGCTGCGCTTCAGGGCGTGGTGGGCGTCCTTGGCGAGCGAGGGCTCCTCAAGCAGCCTGCTGATGGAGGCCACGCGCACGCGGAAGAACTCGTCGAGGTTGTTGGAATAGATGCCCAGGAACGACAGCCGCTCCAGCAGGGGCACCTCTTCCTTCTGCGCCTCCTGGAGTATGCGGTGGTTGAAGTACATCCAACTCACGTCGCGTTCTACGTAGTATTTCTTCAGTGTATTCATGATTTCTCCACGATGAGGAAGTCGTCGGCGGCCGGGTCGTAGTGCAATGCCTTCTGGAAGGCCCTGGCCCCGTTGGCCGGAACGATGATGTTGTGCAGCGCGTCGCTGTCGTCGAACGCGTGGCGGCTGAGGTGCCTGGGCACTCCGGCGAAGGTGACGGTGCGCAGGGCGTCGCACTCGGCAAAGGCGAAGCCGCCCACGCTGAGCACCGACGCCGGGATGTAGACGTTGTCGAGCTGGTCGCAGTCGTAGAACGCGTCGTGCCCGATGGCCGTCACCGTAGAGGGGATGACGACGCTCCTCAGGTTGCGCTTCCGCCGGAACGCCATGTCGCCAATGGCCTCCACGCCGTCGGGGATGGCGAAGCTCTCCCTTGCGCTCAGACAGTAGACGATGTGCTTGCGGTCCTCGGTGTAGACCGCCTCGCCGTCGAAGTCGAAACGGTCGCTGTCAATCTTCTGCAGGGCGAGGTTGAGCACCAGCATGTCGAAGCGGTTGCCCTTCCTGCCGTCTTTTGCCAATGCCTTTAGAATGGCCTTCTTGCTCTCTTTCATATGGTTTCGCGTGTCTGTTGGTGTTATCTGTTGCGAAAGTAACAACGGCTTGTTACAGACCTGTTGCAATCGTGTGAAAGATTGGTTAATCAGAAGTGCACCATCAGCTCGACCACCAGCTTGTCCTTTTCCGACGGCTTGGCCGTCGCGTCGTGGCCGTAGAAGTACTTCTCGTAGTTCAGGCGGATGTCGCTGGCGAACGGCTTGTCCAGGCTCAGCGTCACGCCCGCGGTGATGCGGCCGCGCTTGTAGTCGTTCACGACGAGCCGGCCGCCGGTGTCCTCCTCCCCGCCGGCATACCGCTTGCCGTCGCTGTGGTCGCTCATGAAGTCGTAGCGCACCAGGGGCGAGACCTTCGTCAGCAGGCACCGCCGCAGCGCGATGTCGTAGCTCGCGAAGCCGTCGAAGGCGTGCACGGGGTGGAAGGCGCCCCGGCCGTAGTGCTTGTACAGGTATTCCGCCTCGGCGACGAGCCCCTTGCGGTGGAACGTCAGGCCCGCGTCGTACATCATGATGCCGACGTCCATCGGCCTCACCTTCTGTGCGCTGAGCACGACGTCCAGTCCTATGGGCAAGAGCAGCTGCGCCTTGGCCGAGAAGTTCACGTTGCTGGTCCAGAAGTCCTTCTGGTTGGTGAGCCCCGAGCCGTTGTACAGGCCCGCCTCGGCAATGATGGGGAAGCCCGCATGGAACGTGTAGCCCAGCCGGGCGCCCACGTCGCGCACGTTGCCCACCTGCTTGGCGATGAACGAGCGGTTGGCGAAGTACTGCTGGTGGGGCGAGCGGTGGGCGTCGATGGTGAAGGGCACGCGCATCTGGCCCACCGTGAGCTTCAGCGTCCGCCACGGCGAGAGCATGGCGTAGGCGTCGAGCATCTTGATTTCGCCCTCGTCGCAGAGGTCAATCTCCGCCTTGTAGGCCACCACGGGGTTGACTTCGCCCGACACGCTCACCCGCGCCGTGCGCACCTCGAAGCGCCCCTTCCCCTCGCCGGTCTGGTACTCATACTTGCCGCGCAGGGTTCCGCCGATGTGCATCGTGGCGGTCTGGGCGCCGGTGCCGGCCGGCACCGACAGGAGCCATGCCGCCACGAGCGCGATTTGCTTGCTGTTTCTGTTCATGCTGTTTCCTTCTTCCTGTTCACATCAACGCTTGCCCGCGCCCGGCAAGGCGGAGCCCCGGCCCCGGCGCCATCGCGTGCAAAGCTTTCCTTTTATGCGTGCAAAGGTAGCGCGGACGTGTTACAGCGGGTTTGCAATCGGGTTACGATTGCTTGAAACATGAGTTTGTAATCAGCAAGACGCTGTGTCTGCGTCCATCGGAAGCCTTCAGGCTCATTCTTGCGATCATGATGGGCCGCATCATGATGAAAAGAAAGAATATTCTTCAATATTCTTTATATCCACGCCCAGCGTGGTAGGAGAATGAAACGTGGCAGGAGACTCAAACAAAGACCCGATGTCTTGGTGTCTTTGACTCCTGCCCATCATACGATGGGATATAGAGAATATAAGAGAACATGATGGAAAATCATTCTTGCGCTTTCCTTGCCGCATTCTTGGCAAGAATCGTCGGCAATACAGAAAACATCTGTGATGATGCGCTTGGCAATCCCCATCATTTTAATGGTGTTTTGCGCCTACAATTAGAATGATGTGAGATTGCCAAGCGATTCAGGCGCCAGCCTTGTTCCGCCCCCCAGGTTATAAGGATGATGGGGGTGTTTGTGCTTGGCGCCAGCAGTGTGTTACTTGTACACAAGTTTCTTTCCGTCCTTTATGTACACTCCGTGCGACGGCTTTGCGACGCGGACGCCCCGCAGGTCATAAACGGCGGCGCCGTCAGCCTTTCCCTCTGTCTCTGTTGCCGAAGCATTTACTTCTTGTATGCCGGTTGGCTGGTTGTCTCCAAGGCGATACAGCTTCACCCCGTGCGACGGGATGGTTGTGGAAATGGTTCCAGTGGCAGTGCCGGCATCCTCCTTCGCCCAGACATCATACACTGGCACGCTCTCGTCGGCGCCATAGCCTATCAGTGTGAGGTCGAAGCTGAAGGAGCTCTGCTTGCTGGTGTAGAACAGAAACTCCATCGTGGTGCCGCTGCTGTTGGGGTTGTCGGTGTCGCAACTGCTGTCATAGCCGCAAAGGGCGCGGAATGTCTTGTACTTGTGGCCGTTTGGCAGATTGTAGACAAGCGTGCATTGTGCGTTCAGTCCGAGTCCGGTGCTGTAGCTTTGTCCGTCCACCCTCAGCGTTCCGTTTTCCACATTGCGGTTGGTGTGCAGCGAGCCCCACTCTGATGTGTATGATGCCGGGGTGAGCGTGGTGAGCGACACCTCGTTGCCGTCTTCGTCGATGAGCACCGGGTTGATGAGGTCGGCACGGTCGTAGGAGAAGCCGTCGCCGTAGTTGCTGACCACAATCTTCAGCTGCTCGGCTCCTGTGACGTCGCACTCCATCGTCTTCGACCTGGTGCCGGTGCGGGAGATGAGTCCTGAGCGTGCCGCGGCGTCATCCTGCTCCGAGGTGAGCGGGTTCTGGTCGAAAACCATGAAGCGGATGGATGTGGTCGCTCCGGTCTGGTTGATGCCGGAGTCGTCTGCCGCCGCCATAGCCTTGAAGCGCACAACGTCCATTGTGTCGGGGATGTGGAAGAATATGGCCGCGTTGGCGTCGGTGGAGAAGCCCCGGTCGTAGGTTACGCCCATGACGGTCATCTTTCCGCCGTTGTCCACATTGGCGTTCTCCCTGACGCGGTTGAAGTAAGAGGCTGTGTAGTCGCGTGTCTTGTACGTGCCCGTCAGCGCGACCTCGGTGCCGTCGCGCAGCACGAGGGTGGGGTTTATCCAGTCGGCGTGGTCATAGTTGTAGTTGTCGCCGCCGTCGTCAACGACCAGCACAAGGGTCTTGCTGCCTTCCGGCCACTCTATGTCCACGTCGACCGCATGGCCGTCGGTGGTGTAGGCCACCGTCTCCGACTTGTACAGAGCCTTCGAGCCTACCACCCAGCGGGTGTTGTCGCGCTGGAACAAGGCGAGGTATTTGTTCCCCGTGGCAGAGTCGGTGGATGTCCAGGCCACCTGCCCGGCATCCTCGTCGTCGACCACCTGGCGGGCGTCGACGGCGTAGGAGTGCATGCGGTGGTACTCGTCGTTGTTGAGCAGCGACAGGGTGAAAGCATCGTTGCGTGTCATCTCGCCGCCGAAGAACAATGGCGAATGGCATATTCCCCAAAGTGTCATCATCGACAGCTGCTCGTTTTCAGTCAGGCGTGTCCAGCGTCCGGCGTCGGCGGAAGTGTAGCCGTTGTCGGCGTTGGTCATCGCTATCTGCCCCAAGGGCAGTATGTCGCAGTCGGCATAGTTGCCGGGACGGGTGACGTCCTCCCAGGCATGCGCCTCGTTGAACACGGCGTCCACCGACGACCAGGAGTCCCAAAGGTCGTCCATCATGCGCCACATGTTGGCATTCTCCAGGCACTCGCTGGCATATTGGTACTGCGTCTTGCCGGGAGAGAGGGAAAGCACGATGGGCCGTCCGGTCTGGTCGATGGCCTTGCGTATCATGTGAATTTCATCGGTGTAGAACGGTCTTGACAAGTCGTCGACCTTGATGAAGTTCACACCCCATTGTGCGTAAAGGTCCATGATGCTGTTGTAGTACAACTGCCCGGCGGCATTGTTGCGCACCAGGAGGTTGTCCTTCAGCCAGGTGCAGGGTGATGTCGTGCCGTTGTAGACCTCGCTCCAGGGAGTGTCCTCGCCGCCCTTGAGCTTGTAGCTGCTTCCCACGACCGACTTGGGCACTCCCCGCATGATGTGTATGCCGAGTTTCAGGCCCATGCTGTGGAGCTTGTCGGCAATGGCCTTGAAGCCCTCGTTCTTGCCATCGACCATGCACGAGGGAAACCGGGTGGGGGATGGCAGGTAGCGTCCGTAGTCGTCGAGGACATAGTCCTGGGTGCCGCGCTGGTTGTAGTTGCCGCCGCCGAGAGACGGATGGTTGCAGTACCAGCGGATGTCTATGACCACATACTGCCACCCGTATTTCACAAGGTCGTTGTCGACAAGGTATTGGGCGTTTTGCATGACTTGGGCTTCGTTGACGCTGCTGTAGTAGCAGTCCCAGGAGTTCCAGCCCATCGGAGGGGTGAGGGCCCACGTGCGGAAAGTCGCGATGTCCTCCTGGGCAAAAGAGGACAGGGAGCCAAGCAGGAATGCCGCCAGCAATGTAAGATGTCTCATAAGTGTGGATATGTGTTTAGATTAGGTAATATTGTGTATTGCAAAAGTAGTGATATTTTTCGGAAACACAAAAAATCTTCTTGATTATGTGAGGTAATCAAATGGTTGAGGCGCTTTCCTTATTCCGGACTCAGGCCTTGAACGGCATCTTCATGGCTCCGGGGATACATCCCCCATGAGGCGCGTGGGCGTCCACCGGAAAGCGCGTGGGCGTCCACCGGAATGCAGGAAGAGGATGACGATATGGATGATGAAAGCGGGGTGGGGCGCTGCTCGTCACCATGCGCGGGCGACTTCGATTGTCAACTATTCTCCCATCGATTCGAAGAACGGCCTTCTTGCCATGTGTAAGC
>CAZVWX010000114.1:0-5878 GCA_964631105.1 uncultured Prevotella sp.
CTGGAGCTGGTGGCGGGACTGCGCGGCGAGCAGCTGCTCAACCTGTCGACGGCCTACACCATGCACGGCAAAACCTACTGGGACCCGAGGGCCAACATGGGCTGGACGTTCCCGGGATTCAAGCTGATGGGGCTGCCATCGTTCGTGAAGGTCGTCGCCGGCGTGGGCCAGCACACCAAGTTCCCCACCATAGAGCAGCTCTATCCCGAGCCCAACTACATCGACCTGGTGGAGATGAACTACTACAACCCCGACGAGTCGCTCAAGCGCATCTACATCATGACCTACGTCATCGACCCCACCAACCACGCCCTCAAGCCGGCGCGCAACCTGAAGTGGGAGTTCGGGCTCGACTTCAACGTGGGCGGCAACCGCATCAACCTGACCTACTTCCGCGAGGACATGAAGTCGGGATTCCGCTCCATGACCATCTTCCACCCCTACGACTACAAGCTCTACGACACGTCGGGCATCGACGACACCGGCCTCACCGCGCCGCCATCGCTCGACGGGCTGCCCTACACGCCGACGCGCGAGCTCGTGGGCTACAGCCACTACTCCAACGGAAGCCGCACGCTGAAGGAGGGCTTCGAATACACGCTGACCACGCAGCGATTCGAGCGCATACACACCCGCCTGACCATCAACGGGGCCTGGTTCCGCACCACCTACCACAACTCGCAGGCGGCACAGTCGAGGCCGTCGGAGGTGGTGGGCAACGAGCAGGTGCCCTTCGTGGGAATCTACAAGGACGACGAGGGGTTCACCAACTCGCAGCTGAACACCAACTTCACCTTCGACACCGACATTCCCGTGCTCAAGCTCGGCTTCTCGCTCTCGGCGCAGTTCCTCTGGTACACCTCCAACCAACGCAACTACCTCTCGGAATACCCCGACGAGTACATGGACCGCAACGGCGAAATACACCCCTGGGACAACAGCCTGGAGGAAGACCCGCAGCTGCGCTACCTGGTGAGGAACTACACCGCGTCGATGTACAAGAAGAACACCATCCCCATGAGCATGAACCTGAACCTGAAGGTGACGAAGAAGCTCTTCGACGACCGGCTGATGATTGCCATGTTCTGCAACCGCATCTGGGACTACACTCCCGACTACACCCGCGACGGCTACACCATCCGCCGCCACGTGACGCCATACTTCGGACTAGAAATGAACATCAGACTATGAGAAAGGCCCTGCTATACCTCATGCTGGCCGCCGCCACGATGGTTGCCGCATCGTGCCACGAGGACAGCGACGACATCTTCACCACCGCCGACATCACCATCACCGGGGGCGACACCATCAGCATCAGCGAGATACGCGCCACGCTGCGCATGACCAACCTGAACACGCGGCAGGAGACGCAGTCGACCGACTTCCACGGGGCCACCTGCCATGTGGCCACGATGCTGCGCGGCTCCTACGCCATCGTCGTCGAGGGGGTGGTCAGGTTCACCGACCGGCAGGGCGGCGAGCTGCTCCGGCAGTTCAGGGCGTCGAGCGACTTCATCCCTCTGACACAGGCCGGCAACAACGCCGACAGTCTTGAACTCATTTTCATGGACGCCCTATGACACGCACCCTCATCACCACCTGGCTGGCCGCGACGGCCGCGACGGCCTGCCTGGCCGCAAGCCCCGACAGCACGCTGGCCGAGCAGCTCACGCTATGGAACGGCCTCAGCGCCCGGGCCTGGCAGAACCCGGCCCTGCACGAGGGAGCCTACAGCCGTCCGTTCACCACATTCTATGCCGAGGGCGACTACCGCCACCAGTCGGAACGGTTCATCCTGCAGCACGGCAACGGCCACTGGCTGCCGCAGCTCAAGGCGGAGAGCTTCGTCCGCCTGAGCCCGCGCACGGCCTTCTGGGGCTCGGCGTCGTACACCAACGGGCGCAACCGCGCCATCCTTTGGAACTCGGTGGCCGACTACGACCTGCTCGAACCCGACATCCTGGGCGACACCATCGGCGGCGACACCCACCGCGAACGCTACTGCTTCGCCGGAGGCTACGGCACGCACCTAGGCCGGTGGCGCCTCGGTGGCGAGATGGACTTCCGCGCCGAGCAGGAGTTCAGGCGCGTGGACCCGCGCATGCGCAGCATCGTCTCCGACCTGACGCTGCGCGTGGGGGCCGGACTGGACATCAAGAAAGCCTACACGCTGGCCCTGGCGCTGGAGGGAAACATCTACAGGCAGACCAACAGCGTGGACTTCTACAAGCCGCTGGGCAGCATTCCCGAATTCCAGATGATGGGACTGGGCACCACCTACGAGCGCTTCTCGGGCGACATCAACGACCTCTACTTCCGCGGCGGGGGCACGCGGGCCGCCATCGACATGCTGCCCGCGGGGGCCAGGGGCGGCCTCTTTGCCTCGATTGACATCTCGGAGAGCCGCTACGAGCGCGTGGCGCGGCTGCTCAACTCGCTCCCCCTGTCCACGCTCTACCGCCAGGGAGCCAGCGCGAAGATAGGCTACAAGCGGCGCGGGGCGCTCGACTGGGCGGTGTGGGCCGAAGGGCGGTTCACCAAGCGCTCCACCGACCAGCACCTCGCGGGCACCTCGTCGACGCAGGTGTTCCCCATCCTGCTCGACGCCACCGTCTACAAGAACTACGCCACGGCGGCGGCCGTCGGGGCCATGGTGGGGCAGAGCGGGGCCGCGCACTGGCACGCACGGCTGTGCGGCGGCTACAGCAACAACCGCCACAACGTGCCCTATCCACGCCGGGAGATGGACTACGACGGATGGTTCGTCGAGGGCGGCGCACAGTGGATGGCGGGGCTGGGCAGGCGCACCACCCTGACCACCGGGGCACGTGTGCGGCGCGACAACCACGCCAGCGGCCACCTCGTGCTGCCCTATGCCGACATGGAGCCGCACTTCACGCTGATGATGAACCACAACTACCGCTACCTCACCGCCGACTACACCACGCTGTCGGCACAAGTGCGCGCCGACCACCGCCTGGCCCACAGCCACTACGGCCTCTTCGCGCGGGCCGCCGCCGCACGCACGTGGTGCTCCACACACGCTTTCGCCGCCGACATCGACGTGGCCGTCGGCCTCACCTTCTAACAATCACCCCAACCCAAGCAGACCATCAACAACAATGAAGCATCGCCTTGACATCATCCTGGCCGCCGCCCTGGCCGCCGCCATTGCCTTCGCCTCGTGCGAGGACAACGACGAGGCCGCGGGCAACGTGGCCTTCCAAGTAGACCTGCAACTGCCGCTCGACCTGGCCGGGGCCACGCTCCGCGACGCCCGCGCCACGCTGACCAACGTGGAGACGCAGCAGCAGTTCGGCGTGGACGACTTCGCCCCCACCGCCGACGGCTACCAGGCCACCGTCGACATTCCCGCGGGCACCTACAACATCGAGGCGACCGGCGTGGCCGACTACGACGTGAAGGGCACCGCCACCCACGCCGACGTGAAGACCTCGGCCAAGGGGGTGGCCGCCACGGCCGACGGCCACGCCGCCACGCTCGTCTTCTCCACCTACAACGCCGAGCAGGGGCTCGTGCTGACGGAAATCTTCTTCTCGTCGAACACCTACCCGGGAACACAACGGCCCTACACCGACGACCAGTACATCAAGATAGGCAACAACAGCGACCACGTCATCTATGCCGACAGCATCGCACTAGTGGAAAGCAAGTTCCAAACCGACATGAAGTGGGACGTGACGCCCGACTACATGAAGCAGGCCATCTCCATCGCCTTCTGCTACCTCATCCCGGGACGGGGCTCCGACGTGCCCGTGATGCCCGGACAGGAGCTGATCATCGCCCTCAACGGCAAGGACCCCACGAACATCACCAAGAACTCGTTCGACCTGAGCCACGCCGACTTCGAAATCTTCGACGTGAGCCCCAACACGGAGTTCGTGGACGAGGACAACCCGGGCGTGCCCAACATGACCAAATGGTACAGCGACATGTGGAGCTACACCGTGCTGCACAACAAGGGCAGCAAGAGCTACGCCCTGGTGAGGATGCAGTGCGACTCGCTGAGCTTCCTCAAGGAGCACTTCTACCACTTCACCTACCCCGTCGTCGTGGCGGGCGAGACCTATACGGGCAAGGACGACGCCTACTGGCTGCCCATCAGCTGGGTGGTCGACGCGGTGTGCATCTCCATCAAGAGCGACTGGCAGTGGAACCCCTTCCCGCCGATGCTCGACGCGGGATGGACTTACTGCGCCGAGACGTTCCAGGACAAGACGCGCTACGGCCTCGCCGTGGTGAGGAAGAAGGACGCCGACGGCAAATGGATTGACACCAACAACTCGACCAACGACTTCACCCCGCGGGCCACGCCGACGATGAAGGCGCAGGCCGGCAGCAGCCAGTAAGCCCCCGCGCGCCCATGGCCCCCACGCCGCCCCGGCGGACGGCGGCACGAAGGCCATCCCAACCCGAAACTGTTCAACAACATCTATAATACATCAATTTATGAAGAAAACACTACTTCTCATGGCGGCAACCCTGCTTGCAGGCTCCGCCGCCCAAGCCCAGTCGGACATCTACGTCTGGCAGGCCGGGCAAGCATCGAAGCTCGAAAAGGCCGACAGCATCACCTTCACGGCTCCCGCCAACTTCCAGACCTACGCGAAGAAGGGGCTCGTGATTACAGAAATCTTCTACGGCTCCTATCCCAAGCGCTCGTCGGGCAGCTTCGCCAACTACAAGTACGACCAGTACTTCAAGATTGGCAACAACAGCGACCACACCATCTACCTCGACGGCGTGCTCCTGGGCGAGACTATGACCGAGACCGACCTGAAGTGGGACATCTCGCCCGCCATCGACTCCATGCAGACGGTGCTCGCACAGGGCCTCTACCAGTTCCCCGGCGACGGCACCACCTACCCCGTGGAGCCGGGCAAGGAAATCGTCGTGGCCCTCTGCGCCCGCAACCACAAGGTGTCGGCCGAACGCGTCGGCGAGCTCTCGTCGTGGACAAGAGACTCCGTGTACCAGCACAACGCCGACTCGCTGCTCATCAACCTGGGCAACGCCGACTTCGAGGCCTACGACCAGCCCGCGGCCGACGTGGACCCCTATGAGACGCAAGACGTGGACAACCCCGACGTGACCAACCTGGACAAATGGTACAACTCGTCGGCCACGCTCTGGGTGGTGTCGCAGCAGGGCAACCTGTGCTACTTCCTCGCCGTGCCCGAAGACACGACCACCAAGGAGGGATTCCTGGAGAGCAACCTCTTCAAGTTCAGCTACAGCAGAGATTTCTACGGCGAGAAGCTGACCACCAACAACCAGCGCGCCTACATCATTCCCGCCGGATGGATTATCGACGGCGTGAACGTGGCGCACACCGACGAGCCCGTGGGCAACTTCCTGCCCTCGACCATCGACGCCGGATGGACCTACATCGGAGCCTTCTCGCTCAGCACGCGCCGCGACAAGGCCATCGTGCGCAAGCAGGTGGACGGCAAGTGGGCCGACACGAACAACTCCACCGACGACTTCACCCCCGCCACCACCCCCACTCTGAGATAACCACAACCCAACGAACGAAGAAAAAAAATGAAAAAGACAATACTCTCCATGCTCTTGCTCGCCGCCATGACGGGAGCCAAGGCTGAAGTCGTCGCCGTGGAAGGCGTCAGCAGCGACGAGATAGCACAATACGACATCGACGCCATCCAGCGCATCGACCTCACCCAGGCCGACACCGTGCGCATCATCACCGTCACGGGCGAGAGCTTCGCCTACGCCAAGGCGGAGGCCCCCCGGCTCAACTTCACCGCCGCGGCCAGCGGCATCGGCGTCGTGGAGGCCGCCACAGCCGACGGGCGCGTCAGGGTGTGGACCGACGGCTCGGCGCTCTACATCGCCG
>CAZVWX010000115.1:0-5871 GCA_964631105.1 uncultured Prevotella sp.
CAATAGAGCTGCTCGCCCTTGGCGAGCTCCTCCTCGGCTTTCTTGATGGCCCGGGTCACGCCGAAGCAGAACCCGCTCCCTTCGTCAATCTCGATTTGCAGCATGGCTCAAGGCTTTGTGATGATGCGGATGGCGATTTTGGAATGTGCCGGATCGTTTGTAATCATGAGGATGCGGGGGGCCGAGCGTGCCTTCCTCAGCTCGGCGGCCGTCGCCGTCACCTTCAGCTTGGCCGTCTCGCCGGGTTGCAGACGGGTTTTGTTGAGCGACACCTGCAGTCCGAGCGTGAACATTTGCAGCCGGCGGATGTCGAGCCGTCCCTTACCCTGGTTGGTGATTTCTATGGAGCCCTTGAGCTTGCGCCTGCCATTGAAGCTGCCCAAGTCGAGGTTCTCCATGGAGAGCTTGACGCTGGGCAAGAGGGATTGCGGCTGCGTGCTGATGCTGTCGAAGCCGGGCAGCAGCACCGCCGACACGCTGATTTCCTTGGCGGCCGACACCTTGTCGCCGAGGTTGTCGCCCAAATAGACGGAAGTCTGCGTGAGCCCGAAGTCGCGAAGCTTGTGCGAGTCGAGTGTGAGGAAAATCACTCCGGCGTGCCCGGGGGCCAGCTTCGTGGGCGAGATGACGGCATTGAGATAGGGGGGCAGGTGGAGCAGGTGGGGCTCGAGCGTGGTCTCGCCGTTGTTGAAGATGTGGATTTGCTGTACGGGCTGGTCGCCCCGGTTCACGTCGTCGAACTCCACGTCGTTGCGGTCGGCGGCGAGCTCGCCCAGCTGGAAGGAATACTTTCCCGCAAAGTCGACAATCTCGCCCACCACCACCCCTTTCAGTGTCAGGACGAAAGGCTGCTTCGAGGCGTTGCTGAAGATGGCCACTTGCTTCTCGAAGCGCCCCATTTGCCTGGCGTCGAAGGTTGCAGTGACCTTGAAGTCCTTGTTGGCGCCAACGGTGTGTGGCCACTGCAGGGTGGTGCATCCGCAATCGGTACGCACGGAAGAGATGGATAGTGGCGTGCGCGAGTTGTTTCTCAGTTCGAAGTCGACCGTTTGCGGATGGCGGAACATCACCTGCCCCACGTCGATGGTGGCATGGGCGGTGGTGATTTGCTGTGCCATGACATTCCCGGCCGCCCCCAGGAGGATGGTGGCCATCAGCGCGGCGAATGTCCGTCTCTTACGATTTGCTTGATGTTTTCTCATGCGTTTGTTGCAGGTCTATTCCCGTTCAAGGGTTCAATTAGTCAGCAAAGATAATGCAAAAGAATGGAAGGACAAAGTTTGCGGCCCGATATTTTGCCCCATTGCCTCCTTTTTTGTCTCCGTTTGTCTCGTTCGTTCCCTCATGTGTGTGTCAAGTTCCGGGGGCGGCATTCGCGGAAGCCTCCACGCGCCCGCCCCCATGGCGTCCGTCCTCAGCGTTCCACCTCCATCTTGCCGCCTCCGGCACGGCCGCCGAACTCCGGGCTGTAGGCGCATTCGGCGGTGCACGTGCCCATGAGGTAGTCGCCCGGGCGGTCTACATAATAGGCCGTCTCGACCACATGCTTTCCCTTGGGCATCCGGTCGAAGAAGTAGTCGGTGGCGTTGTCGTGGGGCGCCTCGTAGTGCCCGCCGCGGTATCCGCTGAGCTGGTCCACGGGTTCCAGGCAGGCGGCCCTTCGGTCGCGCAATTGCACGAAGTCATAATCGCGGTCGGCTTGTATGGTGAGCCTGACCACCACGAGGTCGCCCACGTGTGGTGAGGGCTGCGCCGTTGCGCCCTTGTCGGCATCCGTCCGAGCCGGCTTCACCTTGATTTCCCGCGTGACGGCCATGCCGCTGGCGGCAGAGGCGATGTCGGCGGCGGGCTGCGTGAATTGTGAGAACACGGCGCCCCAACTGGTGCCGTTGTCCGCCTTGTCCACGCGGATGCCGAGCTTGCGCCCGCCCCCGCCCGCAGCGGGGATGACGGTGCTGGTGAGCCCCACCCCCGCTGACGGTGCGTTGAGCCGCTGCCTCTTGCCGTCGACGCTCACCGCGGGCAGTTGCACCTCGGCCGTGAGAGGGTCGTCGCCCGAGAGGAAGGCGTAGACGGCCTCCACGGTGTTCAGAGGCGTGTCCCAGGCCTGTGTGCGCTTCTCCTGCAAGAGCCAGCGCTGCATGGCCTTGATGGTGGCCGTGTCCGACGGGGCGAGCAAGCGCAGGGCCTCGATGGCCGCCACCTCGGTGGGAATCTTGTAGTCGAACCAGCTGTACAAGGCCTTCCTGGTGTCGTAATAAAGCCCCATCTCATCGTTGCCGGTGAGGTGTTCTTTCAGGCTTTGCACGAAGTCGGAAGCCAGCTGCCGCTGGCCGTTTCTGGCAAACACGACCGCCATCTTGGCCTTCCCATACATGGTGAAGAGTCGCGCTTTGCGGCATTTGCCGATGAGGTAGTCCACGTCCTGGTCGTTGGCCAACTTTGCGTTGGCGGCATCGAGGCTGAGGATGTAAAGGTAGCGCAGGGCCGTCTCGCTGGGCGTGACGTCCTTCTCCCCCTTCTTCTCCTGCCGCTTCATCCCCGCCACCTCGTTGGAGGCTTCCTTTGCCAGGTACTTCAAGCATTTGTCGAGCATGGGGGCCACCTCGGCGCGGTTGCCGGTGACGACGGCCAGGCGTGCGAGCAGTTCGCCGATGGCCGTCGTCATGGTGCGGCTGCCCTCCATTCCCGGCCACCAGGCGAACGAGCCGTCGGCACGTTGCAGCTCCCTGAGCTTGCCCTGCTGGTCATGGATTCGTTGTGCCGTCAGATTCTCGTCGAAGTAGTCCGCCAAGAGCTTGCGTTGCTCGGTTTCGTTGTCGGCGTCGCCCATCCACGGCGTCTCGGCGAGCACGATGCGCTTCAAGTCCTCGTTCTGTGCCAGGGGCGATTGCAGGGCGGGTTGTCCGGGCTCCTTCTGCCAGGCCTCCACCACGCGCTTTATGGCGGGATGGCGTTTTGTAAGCATGTGCGAGATGGTGTTGGCGTAATAGGCCGCGGCCAGGCTGTATGCGTCCAGCTGGTCGGGCGTGGCCATGGTGGGCAGGGCCTGTACCATGAGCCACGACGGGTTGGCCGCATAGCTCAGGGTAATCTTGCCGTCTTGCCCGGTTTCCACGCTCAGTTCCTTGCTGCCCTTGCCGTTCAGGGTGAACGGGTAGGTGTTGGTGACGAGCTCCCGGCTGGCAAGCACCGGCAGATAGTGTTGTTCGCCGTCGCTGTGCGTCTTCCCCTCGGCGATGGCCTTCACGACGTACACGCCCTCGGCAAGCTGACCGATGTCGAAGTTGACCGACTTGGAGGATTGAGGCTCAAGCGTGTAGACTTCCCTCCTGGCCAGGATGGTCTTGCCGCTTGCCGGGTCGGCGATTTCGAGCCGTGCACATCCCCTTTGCGGCTGGTCTGTGGTGTTGGTGACGCGCACGCCAATGGTTGCCTTGTCGCCCTCGCGCAAGAAGCGTGGCACGTTGGGTTGCACCATCACCGGCTTGCTGGCCACGGCCTCGCCCCCCACCTGGGCGTAGTTCATCTCCCGGTCGTGTGCCAGCCCCATGAATTTCCATGTTGTGACGCTTTCCGGCAGGGTGAAGCGGATGTGGATTTGGTGGTCTTCGTCGCTCACCAGGGTGGGATAGAAGAAGGCGGTCTCGTTCAGGTTCTCGCGCATCTGCACGCTTGGCGCACTCGTCTCCCCGGAGCTACCGTTGGCCGGTTCGTTCTCTTGGGGCGCCCCGCTGTCGGCCATGGGTGTCGTTTCGGCCAGAACCGTCGCTTCGGCCATGGGCTCGATGGCGTCGGCCTTGGCCATCGCCATGGTGTTCATGTTCAGTCCGCCGATGCGTCCAAGCCTCCTGTGCCCGAACGACCTGACGGCGAGGTCGCTGGCCGAGAAGCCCTCAAACCAGTCGGCATTGAAGTGGCTGAGGTCCAGGCTGCGGTCTTTGAGATAGCGTGGCGTCTGGTGCAAGTACATGTAGATCATCGACGAATAGTTGCTGCTCCACCCCGCATAGGGGATGGCCCGGTGTTGCCCGAGTCCGAAGTTCCAGTTGTGGGCTTGGATGGCGTCGAGCGATTTGTCGTAGAGCACGGCCATGAGCTGTACGGGTTGCGCCTTGCCGGCTCCCTTTTCCACCGTCAGCGTCCACGCTTCCTTTTGTCCCGGAACGAGCCGGTCGCGGAAGGTGGTCCACTTCACCTGCAATTTCTTGTCGGGCAGCGGGCAGCCGATGGTGGTCGAGTGCTTGTGCATTTTCCCGTCTTTATACCAGGCGTAGGTGACGCGCAATCCGTCGGCATATGCGTCCTGGTAATCGAAGCGTCGCGTGCTCACGGCGCGGCTTTGGCGTATCACCCCCCTTTCGAGCAGGCTGTCGCGCGAGAAAACCGTATAGTGGATGTATTGGTCGGGGTCGGAGGAGCCCGTCTGGATGTAGACGGGCTTGCCAGGGGCAAAATTCCTGTCACTTTGGTAGAACCAGTCGTCGGTCTGCACCACGGGTTCCTTGTCGTCGAGCGAGAACACCACTACCTCCTGCCGGAGCGTGTCGCCCCCGCACGTGGCCAGAAGCGTGTGCCGCCCCGAGGACAAGCGGGCTTTCAGAGCGAACGGCTCGTTGGCCCGGGCCACCAGCGGCGTGCCGTTGTCGATGGTGAAGCTCACGTCGCCGTCGATATTGTTGCCCGCGCTGTTCTTATAAAAGAAGGTGACCGCCCTCAGGCTGTCGGCGAGCGTCTTCGCCGGCAGATTGCTTCCCAGCACCGTCGGGCGTGTGCCCAGGGGCAGCGAGAGCTCGCCCGAGTGGCTTTCGCCATTGCCGTCGGTCACCTGGGCCGCGACCACGAACCTGTAGAAGCGTGGTTGCGAGGACTCGCCCTTCCCACCCAGCACCAGGGGGACGCGCACCTTGAACGAGCCGTCGGCCCGGGTGGTGTCGGAGCCCGAAAACACCTCTTGCGAGCCCTCGTCATCCCAAAAGCGCCACCAGAAGGCGGGTTCGCGCCGGATGGTGTAGTTCACCCTGGCACCCTGGACGGGTGCGCCCGAATAAGCCTTGGCTGTGCCCGTGGCGTCGATGGTGTCGCCGGCCGCATATCGCTCCGTGATGTCGGCAAACGCCACGTCGAAGGTAGGCCGCTTGTATGCTTCCACGCGGAAGGATGCACGGCCGCGCCCCAAGGCCGTCTGGATGTGGAAAGTCCCCGTGAGCCCCGTGGAGGGCAGCGTGAAGTCGGCGGCCGCCGTGCCGAACTCGTCGGTGGTCACGGTCTTTTGCTCCACCTCTTTATAATTGGCGTTCAGCAATCTCATCGTGACGGCCTTCCCCGTTTCCACCCCGAAGCGCCTCAGTCCGTCGCCCTGGTAGACGATGGCGGCCACATGCACCGTCTGCCCCGGCCGGTAGATGGCGCGGTCGGTCATGATTCGGGTTGTCTGGCTGGTGCGGCGGGGTGCATACATATAGCCCGCATAGGCCCCCACATAGGGCGAGAAGGCGTCGCCGGCGGTGTACACCATCACCTGTTGGGGGGTCCCGCCCTTGTAGGCCAGCTCGCCCTGGCCGTTGGCCGTGAACTCTCTGAAAGCGTCCTCCTTGTTGCCGCGGCCCGTCTTGATTCTGATTCTGGCCTGTGGCAGGGGTGCGCCAGTGGTGGCGTTCACGGCCAGGAGCAGCAGGCTGTCGTGCGTCTGCTGCACCATCAGGCGCGCGTCTGAGACATAGAGCAGCCCGCAGTCCGAATCCATGCGCGCCCCCTCCCCGCTGGCTTCCACCAGGTAGACGCCGGCGGGGAGTCCCTCGATGGTCACCGAGTTGTCGAACTGCTCATAGGGCGCGTGCCCTGGGTATTGCCGGGTCAGGGTGCGCGTGG
>CAZVWX010000116.1:0-5855 GCA_964631105.1 uncultured Prevotella sp.
GCGGCCTTCTTGGCATCGAAGAAGGCCGTTCTTCGAGGCTAAGAAGGCCGTTCTTCAGACCGAAGAAGGCCGTTCTTCGAAATGACCCCCTATTTTTCTCGCATCTTTACAAAACCGTAAGTTAATCCCGTCGGTTTCTTTTCACCTTGTTGCAAAAAAGCTCTTATTCCGACATGATGTCAAAATGGCGTTGAAAGGGAAATCGGGAAGAATGTAAAGAAACCACATGCTTTTTGTAGAGCTCACAGACTTCGCGCGCCTGTGCAAAAGTGTTGCCCGACTTCAGAACGGGTAGCCGATGGCGATGTGTATGCTCTGCGCGTCCTTGAAGCTCTCCACGTTGTAGAATCCGCGCCGCGAGGTGTCGTAGGGCACGTGGAGGCCGACGCCCCAGTCGAGGCGGATGACAAACATGCCCATGTCGTAGCGCACGCCGACACCGGTGCCCAGGGCCATCTGCCTGAGGAACTTGCCTGTCTCGAATTTCGAGCCCGCGCGCGACTCGTCGTTATGGAGCGTCCAGACGTTGCCTGCATCGAGGAAGAGCGCACCGTAGAGACTTCCCCAGAGGCGGGGCCGGTACTCCAGGTTGGCAAGGAACTTCACGTCGCCCGTCTGGTCGATGTAGGAGAAGCGGCCTTCGCCCGGCATGTACTTGCCCGGGCCGATGCTCCGCACGTTGAAGGCTCTGACGCTGTTGGCTCCCCCGACATAGAACTGCTCGTAGTAAGGGGCCTGGGAGGTGTTGCCATAGCTCCACACCACGCCCGCGCCGAGGTGGGCCACGAGGGTGGAGTGGGTGGTGGTCTGCCACGACTTCACGAAGTCGGTCTCCAGCTTGAGGAATTGTGCGAAGGGATTCTTGAACATCGTCTTGCCTTTTTCCGACCACCGTTGTCCGAAGGCGGCGTATCCGGCCGCCAGGACGTTGCCCGCCTCGGAGACGGTGGTGGTCCACGAGATGGGGTGAAGCATCGACGCCGGCGACGTATAGGTGTAGGTGTAGCTCATCTTGGGCACAAACTGGTCGCGCATGGAGATTTGCAGGTAGGGGTTGTCCTGCAGCAGGCTGTCGAAGCGGTGGGTGGTGTGCTGCATGTATTCATAGCTCAGGCTGAGCGGGCTGAACGAGTGGTGGGAGTTGGCCGACGACCACCAGTCGTAGGTGAGCTCGCCCGCCGCCACATGACGCTTGAAATAGCGTGCGCGGTTGAGGACGTTAAAGGAGGCCTTGACTTGCGTGTACGAGGTGGCATGTGAATAGCGGGGGCGGCGGGGGCGGCGGTCGCGGCGTGCGAACGACGAGAAGAGGCTGCGCGGCGTGACGAGGCGGGGCACGCTCAGGGCCACGTCGGCGCCGTACTCATAGGAGTTCATGCCCGACGACGTGCCCTCGCTGTGGTGTCCGGTGAGCCATTCGTAGGAGCCGTGGACGTTCATGTCGAGCTTCTCGCCGCTGTGGAAGGCGTTGCGCTTGGTGAGGCCGAGCACGAGCTCGGGCCCCATGTGGCCGGTGGTCTTGCCGTTGGCGTTGGCCTCGACGTAGAAGTCGTAGGGCTTGTCGAACACGAGGTCGAGGTTGACATCGAGGGTGTCGCCGGTGCCCGTGGTGTCGCGGGGGGTGAACTGCAGGTTGTAGTGGCTGAAGAGGCCTGTAGCCTGCAGGTTCTTGAGCGAGAGCTGCTCGTTCTCATAGCTGTAGAGCTGGCGTGGGCGCATCATTTGTCCGCGGAGCACCACCCCGGGGCGGATGGGCGGGCGCCGGCCCGAGAAATGGAACGTGAGATAGGGGTGGACGATGGAGTCGGTGAGCACCTGCATGAACTGCTTTCGGAAGTTGACGCTCACCTTGCCGATGTGCCACTGGCGTGTGACGCGCGGTGGCAGGCTGTCGGCCAGCAACAGATGGATTTGCGCTTTTTGAGGCGAGCGCAGGGTGTCGGCAAGATAAGAGGCGTAGTCCTTCTCGTAGTAGTAGTAGCCGTTGTTGCGCAGGAGCGTGGCGAGGCGCTTGCGCTCGGACTCGAGGGCGGGCACGTCGAAGGCGTCGCCGTTGTGGATGGCGGCCTCGTCGGTGTGTGCGGCGATGAGGCTGTCCATGGTTGCGGGAAAGTTGAGGTAGCGGATGGAGTCCAAAGTCCACAAGGGCCCCATCGTGACCGTATAGGCCAGCTTGGCCTTCTTGGGGTTGCGGCCCTGCACAATCTGGTAGTCCACCTTGCCATGGAAATAGCCGAACTTCCTGAGCTGCGACTCGGCCACCGATGCCCGGAGCCCGGGGTTGACCTGGCTCATGAGCTTGGGTCGGGAGCCGAAGGCCTTGGTAATCCATCGGGCCACGCCGCCCTGGCGGTTGGCGAAGGCGTTCCATATCCACAGGCGCAGGGGGAAGGGCGTGCGGTAATAGCTGCTGCCGAAGAGGGCGCCGTTGGGTGCGGAAGCCAGCACCGACTCCATCTCGGTCTGCGTGGACGTGGCGTGGGGCGAGGGCTCCACGTCGGCATAGCGTATGGCTTTCAGTCCCGTGAAAAGCTGCTCCCCTTCCGGGATGGAGCTTGTGGTGGAGCAGGAGGCGGCGACGGCCGCCAGGGTGAGGAGCAGGAGGTGATGGATGCTGGTTTTCATGGTGATGTGCTTTTACCCACAGGTGTTTCCGCAGGCGTGCCGGAGGGGACGGCTGCCGACGAGCCGCGGAGGCGTGACGACGAGTCGGCTGGTGCGGGGCGAGTCTCGGTGGTCCGCCACCGGAAGATGTCGCCGAAGTGCTGCAGCTTGCGTTTCCAGGTGAAGCCGACACCGTATTCGCCAATCTGACCCTCGAGCCAGTCGTAGGTGCTGTAGTCGTAGTAGGCGCGCACGTACTGGCTCGCGTTCTGGTTGAGGCGGTATTGGAGTTCGATGTTGTCGAAGAAGGAGTTGTTCTCGCGCACTCCCTCCAGTTCGGCTCCGGTGGAGACCTGTCCGCCGACGATGATGCTCAGCCGGTTGTTCCACAAGCGTTTGGCAAAGGTGAAGTTGTAGTCCGTGTGGGTCTCGCCGGAGGCGTTGGTGGCGTTGTCGACGTTCATGCCCAAGTCGAGCCCCATGGAGCGCATGGCCGTGCCCGCGATGTTGTTGATTTCCGCATTGAGGAAGGAGTTGAGTGCGCTGTTCATGGAGAACGACTTGGTGTTGCCGTCGGAAAGATACATGCCCGAGACGAGCATGGTGATGGCCACCTTGCTTTGCTCCTCGGCCGACATGGTGTTGAGCTGGTCCTGGATGGTCATGTCGCTGGGAGCCTGGATGATGAAGAGGATGCCGGGCTTGCTGAGGGTCTTGGAGAGCTTGACGCCGCACACGAAGTCGACCGAGCGCCCGGTGCTGCCGTCGTTGACGATGGATTTGGTGTTCTCGGTGGCGGTGATGCTGAGTGTGGGGTCGAAGGGGTCGCCGGTGAACTCCAGATAGCTGCCGTCCTGGATGCTGAAGGTTTTCAGGGGGATGACGGGCAGGGCGTACTTCATCTGCCCGTTGCTCAGCGTGTAGCGGCCGGTGAGCCGCATCTCCTCGGTGGGGTTGTAGGAGAGCTGCAGGTCGCCCCCGCCCATCAGGTCGATGTAGTTGGTGTGGTCGGCGTTGAGGGCGCAGAGGATGTGCGCGCTCTCGTCGACGGAGAGGCTCAGGCTCATGTCGAAGCCTTCGAGGGTGGGGCGGTCCACCTTGTAGGATGTGGTGTCGGAGAAGTCGGTGAACTTCACGAGCTCGTCGAGCTCGGTGTCGGTGGTGAGCTCCGACTCGCGCAGCACATAGGTCATGTCGGTGTTGCCGAGCACCTCGAGGCGGCCGCGCATTTGCAGGTGGGCGAGGTCGCCGCGCATCATGCCGAGGAAGTTGACATAGGCCTTGCCGTAGGTCTCCGACCGCGGGTTCTCCTTGTCGTCGATGAGCAGGAAGTTCCGGGCCCGCATCCTCACGTCGAGCGTCATCCGGTCGAGGTCGGAGAAGTCGAAGTAGCCGGCAATGTCCATCGGGCTGTCGTTGTGGGCGAAGAGCTCGAAATTCTCGAACAGCAGCCGGCTGTTAGAGATGATGACGGGGTCGTCGGCAAAGCGCATCTCCACACCGTAGGGCACGCTCACGACATAGCCAGAGTCGAGAAACACCTCGCCGTCAACCTGCGGGTGGCTGAGCTCGCCCTTCACGGTGAGCTGGCCCTCGCCATAGCCTTTCAGGCCGATGAGCTGGTCGGGAACGAATCCGTTGATGAGCGACAGGGGCGTGTGCTCGAGCCCCAGCTTGGCGTCGAGTTCGCCGGAGCCGGAGGGGTCGTAGGTGCCTTCGATGGTGGCCACGCGCCGATCGTCCTGTGTCAGGATGCCGTTCACCTGGTGTATGCCGCCGGAAAGGGGCATGTAGACGAACTCGGCGCCGATGTTGCCCATGGCACAATGCTCGTAGGACATGTTCTCCACATTGACCGACGACGACACCGTGAGCTCGGTGGGTGTCTGCACGATGTGGAAGTCGCCATCCATGACACCGCCCATGGCTGGAGCGTAGGGGATGACCGAGAGCAGCCGCTCGATATCGAACCGGTTCAGACTGACGGTGAGGTTTTGCAGGGCCGTGGAGTCGGTGTCGTCGGTATAGACTTGCACGCCCATGCCGTCGGCCGACTTGAGCAACACGTCGGCGGAAAGACGCTTGTCGCGGCCGATGAAGACATAGTTGTCGGGGTTGTACCGGAAGGTTTTGTAGCCGAGGACGGGGTCGTCGCCATAGAAGCAGGCCCTGATGCCGTTTTCTTCCATCTCGGCGGAGAGGCCGGCCTGGAGGCCCAGACGGTCGCTGGCGTCATAGATGCTCGTGTGCAAGCGGACTCCTTTCTCATGGAGCAGGCCATCGCAGAGCAGGTTGAAGGCATATTGCGGATTGTCCTTATTGTTGTGCACTTGTGCCTGGAAGGCAAGGCCGTCGTCGCCCGAGTTGAGACGGACCCGCACCGTGTCGAGCTGCACGTCGCTGACGAGCAGGGAGTCGATGCTGACGTGGCCATTCAGTCCGTCCGAGGGCGACGAGGTGAGCTGAACTTCCGCGTTCTTGAAGTGGCAGCCATAGTATTTTTTCACCATGCGCAGCAAGTCGTTGTCGGGGCCGCTGGTGAGATAGAGCCGTGCGTTGGGCAACTGGCGGCGAAGGCCCTGCCGGTCGATGACACGGGCTTGCAGCTGACGTGTCACTTCATCCATCAGGCGTGTGCCCAGACGCGCGAGGCGTTTGTACCCGGCCCCGGCGTCCAGGGCGAGGTGGAAGTCGCCGCAATCCACTACGGCATGGGTCGTGTCGCGCCGTGTGAGCGCGTCGAGCACGATGTCGTCGGGGCGGTAGGCGCGTTTTTGGCTTGCGACGGTGATGTCGCTCACCAGTCCTTGCACCTGGTGGCGCTCTTTCAAGTCGGAGGCCACGTCGAGGTGTCCGCACAAGGCCATGGTCATAGGCTCGCGCATCAGGCGCAGGTGATACAGGTCGGCCTTGGCGATGTCGGCGGCCACGGTGGCTTGGAGCCGGTCGGTGCGCGTCAGCGCGTCGATGGTGACCAGGCCCTTGAGCAATTCGTTGCCGCTGTTGATGTTGGCGTGAATGCGCCCGTTGCGGATGGCGGCATTGGCCGCGATGTGGCTCAAATCGTATTTGCCCAATCCAAAACGGCTCACGTCAACCTTTGCCTGAAGCTTGGTGGAGGGCGAGAGCAGGTTGATGCCCAGTCCGGTTACGTCCACCCGGGCCGTGAGGGGGCGGAGGCCATGGCCGGGCAGAAAATGCGACAGGGCCAGACGTTGTGCCGAGAGATGGGCTTGGTAGGCCATTCGCCG
>CAZVWX010000117.1:0-5847 GCA_964631105.1 uncultured Prevotella sp.
CAGTCCGGTGTTCGTGCTCAACTCGGGGCAGGTGCATTGGTATGAGATTGACGACGAGAGCGACCTGCGGTTCGCCGAGGAGCATGTCACCCAATATCTGTAACCACATGGCAAACTACGACCTAAAGGCCCTGCACGACAGGATGCTCGGCATACTCCAGGCCATCGACGCGACGTGCCGCAAGCACCAGCTGAGGTATTACATCGCCGCCGGCACACAGCTCGGGGCCGTCCGCCACCACGGCTTCATCCCCTGGGACGACGACGCCGACGTGTGCATGCCCCACCACGACTACGACGTGCTGATAGCCAACAGCAAGGAATGGCTGCCCGAGCCCTACGAGCTGGTGTGCGCCGAGAACGACTCCGACTATCCGCAGCCGTTCGCCAAGGTGCAGGACGCCAGCACCACACTCATCGAGCACGCCCACCTGAGGTATCTCGGCGGCGTCTACGTCGACGTGTTCCCCCTCGACGGCATGCCCGACGGCCGGCTGGCGCAGTGGCTCCACGTGCAGCACTACAAGCGGCTGTGCAAGCTGCTCTACTTCACCCTCCGCGACCCCTACCGCCACGGCCACGGCGCAAGCAGCTGGATTCCCCTGCTCTGCCGCCGGCTGTTCACCGCGCGGGGGCTCCAGAGGAGCATCAGCCGCCTGCTCCACAAATACGACTTCGACCAGTCGCGATACGTCCTGTGCTTCGACGACGACTTCCGCAGCATCGTGCCGCGCGAGGTCTTCGGCAAGCCGAAACCCTATCCGTTCGAGAATCTGACGCTTCTGGGGGCCGCCGACAGCGACTTCCTCCTCACGCGGATGTATGGCGACTACATGACGCCGCCCCCCGCCGGCACCGAGTTCCAGCACCACTTCTATTATCTCGACATGGAGCACCCCTACCGCGACTATCACGGCGACAAATAGCCAGCCGCCCGCACCGCCCGGTTCCACCGGGCAGGAGGGTGCATCATGGATTGATATTGATTCGACTTCCGAAAGTTGTGGTGAGCGCCTGCCCGACATTCCGGCGTTGGGGGCGTGTGGTTTCCATGCCGTTTCCATGCCGTCTCCCGCCATTACTGGCCGGCACAAGGCATGGTTGCTGTCCGTGGACATTCACCGGAAGGCGCAGGCCGGGCGTTGTTTCCCGTCATGAAAGACCGACTTGCATTGTCAACTATTCTCCCATCGATTTCAAGAACGGCCTTCTTGCAATGTGTAAGCGGCCTTCTTGGCATCGAAGAAGGCCGTTCTTCGAGGCAAAGAAGGCCGTTCTTTGGACCGAAGAAGGCCCTTCTTCGAAATGACCCCCTATTTTTCTCGCATCTTTACAAAGTCGTAAGCAAATCGAGAATCAAACTTCGCAGAATGTCACAAGAACACGGAATATCCCAACTTTTCGTCAAAACGGGGATTTGTGAAGATGTGGAGAAAATGTAAATATATCTCCAATCCGGCACGATGCCTTGTTGGAGGAATGATGATACACCCTCTCCTTTTATGTGTCAAGCACATGCTTGGCAACAAGTCGGCACCGCGCTTCAAGGGAAAGCCCGCGGCGGTTCAAGGGAAACAAATACATGCCGCTGTTGTCGAGCCCGCAAAAAGCGTGTCAGAATTGCGATGCACGCCCTTTTTCCAGGCCGTGCTCCGTCCGCGTCAGTCGCCTCAGCCTGGTTTCCCGGCGTATGGCGTTGTTCCTTTGCCACGCCTCGTCGTTCACGTAGGGGCGCTTGTGGTCCAGGTGAAGGATGATGGCGCTGTAGCGGATTTGCTTGGAGCGGATGCCGGCGTTCACCAGCCGCTCGCCCAGCTCGCGGTCTTCGCCGCCATACTGCATGCGCTCGTCGAATCCGTTGGCCCGCAGGATGTCGCTCCGCCATCCGCTGGAGTTCATCCCGTTCCATGTGGCGTGCGTGGGCGTGATGTGGTTCATGACGACCTCGAAGGTCCGGCTCTGCACCAGCTTCGTGCACTTGAAGTTCCATGCCAGTCCCTGCTCCCGCAGCCAGCGCAGGCGGAAGGCCCTTCCCGAGGCAATGTCCTCGCGGGTGAGCTGCCGGCTGATGTCCATGGGCAGCTTGAAGTATCCGCCCGAGAGGAACCGTCCCGGCCGGGCGTAGTGCTCGTGTACGGCCAGGAAGTCGCGCCGCGGCACGCAATCCTGGTCGGTGAAGACCACATAGTCGCTCTCCACCTGCCGCAAGGCCTTGTTCAGGATGATGGTCTTGCGGAATCCCCGGTCCTCGTGCCAGACGTGCTTCAGGGGCAGCCACTGGCCGTATCTTTCTATCAGCTGCGCCGTCTCGGGGCCCGACCCGTCGTCGGCAACGACGATTTCGTCGGCCTTGCGCCGCTGCGCCATGTAGCCCCAGAGCGTTTTCTCGAGCCAGCGCGGATTGTTGTAGGTGGAGACGACGACGGCTATTCTCATGCTCACAGGTGCAGTTTGGTTTTCAGTTTGTAATAGTTGCGGCCGATGGTGTAGAGGTAGAGGTTGTGCGGGGAGAGGAAGTCGGACGCCGGCCGCAGCGTCGTCTCGGCGTCCTCGCCGGGCGTGTCGGGGATGTCGGCGCAAGCCCGCGCCAGCACGTTGAACATGTTGTACCTGCCGAGCACGAGCTCCTTGTTCCGGGCCAGGGCGTCCTGGCTCTTCCCGTAGAGGTCGTCGGCGATGCCGCGGCTGATGGCGTCCACGGCCTCGTCGAAGTTGTTGATGTCGATGGGGGTGAATCCTCCGTCGGGGAAGTACTGGCCCAGGTTGGTACAGCCGTAATAGAAGGGATAGGTGTTGCAGAGGAAGCAGTCGGCAACCTTCTCGGTCCAGTAGTCCGGCCCGCATGAGTTCTCAATCACAATCTGGTATTTGTAGGGCGCCACCACGTCATACTTGTCCTTGAAGTCATAGCTGTGGCGCTGCTCGCCGAAGATGTCCACCCTGTCGCCGAAGTGCTTGCGCAGCCTTCTGACGAAGCGCACGCGGTCGGCGTGTCCCTTCGAGAAGGCCTTGTAGCTGGCTATGACCGAGATGAGCTTCTCCTTCACGGGATGGTCGCGGAGGATGTCGTCGTAGGTCATGCGGAACCGGTTGGTGCGGTCGGGCTCGAAGGTTGCCCCGACATAGCTTGGCAGCAGCGTGTGGGTGTGTATGACGCGCGTTCCCGCCACGGCCCTCACCTGCCTTTGGGTGGTGAACACGGTGCCGAACTGGGCGTAGTAGCCCTTGGGATAGGCCAGCACGCTGTAGGGCTCGTCGGTGATGAGCAGGGTGTGGCTCTTGGCCACGGGGAAGGTCGTGGTCTGGCGCAAGGCCTTGCTGTTCACGACGACGAAGTCGGGCTTGCAGTCCGGGTCGTTGACGGCGAACTGGAACCGTCCGTCGGGCGTTATGCCTTCCGGGCTGGCCATCTGCCTGACGTTCACCAGGGCGTTGCGCGAGATGATGAGGATGCGTTTCATGTCTCCTCCCCCTCCTTCCTGGGCACCACCTTGCCGCCCACCACCTCGAAGCGGCGGTCGAACTCCTCGCGGGTGCGCTTCCAGCGGTTGTGGCTCCAGAGGTAGAAGCGAGGCTCGCGGCGGATGGTGTTCTCGAGCATGGCGAAGAACCGCCTGGTGATGTCGAACTCGGGCAGGCTGTTGGGCTCGCGGGTGATGAGCTTGAAGGTGGCCACGTAGTAGCCGCGCCGCGGGCGGGTCATCTCCACATAGAACACGGCGTCGTTCATCTTCCTCATGATGCGCTCGCCCCCGGTGAACACCGGCGTGTCGTGGTTGAGGAAGGGCAGCCACAGGTGGATGTTCTCCCACTTGGGCCCCTGGTCGCTGATGTATCCGAAGATGCTCATCACGCCACGGCGGCGGTAGTCGACGAGCCGCCGCAGGATGTCCTTCTTGGGAACGGGCACGCCGTTCCTCTCGTGCGAGCGGATGCGGCGGAAGAGCTCGTCGAAGGCGTGGTTGTAGAGCGGGTGGTAGATGAGTCCGAGCACGCGCTCGGGCGGCAGGGCGATGCCCACGCAGGTGAGCCACTCCCAGTTGCCGTAGTGGCCGAGGATGGCGGCGCAGTTCTGCCCCTGGGCGAAGCATTGCTCCACCTCCCCGGCGTTGGCCACGCGCAGGCGCCGGCGCAGCTCGGCGTCGGAGATGGTGAGCAGCTTCACGGCCTCGAAGAAGTAGTCGGCAAACCAGCGGTAGAATCCCTTCTCGATGCTGACGATTTCCTCCTTCGGCTTTTCCGGGAACGACGTGGTGAGGTTGCGGCGCACCACGCCCCGGCGGTAGCGCACGACGTAATAGATGAGCACGTACTCCACGTCGCTCAGCCAGTAGAGTGCGCGCAGGGGCAGCCGGCTCAGGGCGGTGAAGAAAGCGCAGACCAGCGCCGTGAGCACGCGCTGGCCGATGGGGCGGGGTGGGGTGTCCGTCAGTTTCGTCATGGTGTGTGTGGCTTAGACTTGCTGCATGTCGTGCAGCTTCTTGTAATATCCGTTGCGGGCGATGAGCTCGTCGTGCGTGCCCCGCTCCACGATGCGCCCCTCGTGGAGCACGCATATCTCGTCGGCGTTCTTGATGGTGCTCAGCCGGTGGGCCACGGCCACGGTGGTGCGCGTGCGCATCAGCTTGGCCAGGGCGTCCTGCACGAGGCGCTCGCTCTCGGTGTCGAGGGCCGAGGTGGCCTCGTCGAGAATCAGGATGGGCGGGTTCTTCAGGATGGCGCGGGCGATGCTCACGCGCTGCCGCTGGCCCCCGCTGAGCCTTCCGCCGCGGTCGCCGATGTTGGTGTCGAAGCCGTGCTCGCTCTGCATGATGAAGTCGTAGGCGTTGGCGATGCGCGCGGCGTTCTCCACGTCGGCGTCGGAGGCCGACTCGTTGCCGAACTTGATGTTGTTGCGGAAGGTGTCGTTGAAGAGGATGGCCTCCTGGTTCACGTTGCCGATGAGCGACCGCAGGTCGTGCATGGCGAGGTCCTTCACGTTGATGCCGTCGATGAGCACCTCGCCCTCCTGCACGTCGTAGTAGCGAGGGATGAGGTCGACGAGGGTCGACTTGCCCGAGCCCGACTGGCCGACGAGGGCCACCGTCTTGCCCTTGGGGATGACGAGGTTGATGTCGTGGAGCACGTACACCGGCTTGTCGCCCGCGTGCGGGGTGTAGGCGAACGACACGTGGCGGAACTCCACCTGGTGGCTGAAGGCGCTGATGTGCACGGGGGCGGGGCTCTCCTGGATTTCCACCTCGGCCTTGAGGATTTGGTCCACGCGCTCCATCGACGCCAGCCCCTTGGGGATGTTGTAGCCCGCCTTGGAGAAGTCCTTCAGCGGATTGAGGATGCTGTAGAGGATGACGAGGTAGTAGATGAAGGTGGGCCCGTCGAGCACGGCCTTGTTGAGCACGAGGATGCCCCCGAACCAGAGCACGACGATGATCATCACCGTGCCGAGGAACTCGCTCATGGGGTGGGCCATCTGCTGGCGGATGTTCACGCGCATGATGTTGTCGCGGTAGCTGCTGTTCACGCGGTCGAAGCGCTCGTTCATGGTGTCCTCGGCGCAGAAGGCCTTGATGATGCGCAGGCCGCCGAGCGTCTCCTCCACCTGGCTCATCGTGTCGCTCCACAGGCTTTGGGCGAAGATGCTCTTGGCCTTGAGCTTGCGGCCCACGTAGCCCATGAACCAGCCGAAGACGGGCACGAAGACGATGGTGAAGAGCGTGAGCTGCCACGAGATGAACACCAGCGTGGCGAAGTAGATGATGATGAGGATGGGGTTCTTGAAGAGCATGTCGATGCTCGACATGATGGAGTTCTCTATCATGTCGAGCATCGACATGCTCTTCAAGAACC
>CAZVWX010000118.1:0-5843 GCA_964631105.1 uncultured Prevotella sp.
TGACCACGGCGTCCTCGTAGTTGTAGCCCTTCCAGGGCATGTAGGCCACGAGCAGGTTGCGCCCCAGGGCGAGCTCGCCGTTCTCAGTGGCGTAGCCCTCGGTGAGGATGTCGCCGGCCTTCACGCGCTGCCCCTTGTTGCAGATGGGCCGCAGGTCGATGGTCATGTTCTGGTTGGTGCGGCGGAACTTGGGGATGCGGTATTCCTTCAGCGCGGGCTCGAAGCTGACGAACTCCTCCTCCTCGGTGCGGTCGTAGAGGATGCGGATGGTGGTGGCGTCGACATACTCTATCACGCCGTCGCCCTCGGCGGTAATCATCGTGCGGCTGTCCTCGCACACCTGCTTCTCCAGGCCGGTGCCCACGATGGGAGCGTCGTTGTGGAGCAGGGGCACGGCCTGGCGCATCATGTTGCACCCCATGAGGGCGCGGTGGCCGTCGTCGTGCTCCAGGAAGGGGATGAGGCAGGCCGAGACCGAGGCTATCTGCTGCGGCGACACGTCCATATAGTTCACCTCGCCGGGAGCCACCACAGGGAAGTCGGCGTTCTCGCGGCAGTGCACGTAGGTGCGGATGAAGGAGCCGTCGGCCTTCAGGGGCGCGTTGCCCTGGGCGATGAGCTTCTCGTCCTCCTCCTCGGCGGTGAGGTAGGTCACGTGCGAGTTGTCCATGTCGACGGTGCCGTTTTCCACCTTGCGGTAAGGAGTCTCGATGAACCCGAGCTCGTTGATGGTGGCGTAGACGCAGAGCGACGAAATCAATCCGATGTTGGGCCCCTCGGGGCTCTCGATGGGGCACAGGCGGCCGTAGTGCGTGTAGTGCACGTCGCGGACCTCGAATCCGGCTCTCTCGCGCGACAGGCCGCCGGGGCCGAGGGCCGAGAGGCGGCGCTTGTGGGTGACTTCGGCCAGCGGGTTGGTCTGGTCCATGAACTGGCTCAGCGGGTTGGTGCCGAAGAAGGAGTTGATGACGCTCGATATGGTCTTGGCGTTGATGAGGTCGGTGGGCGTGAACACCTCGTTGTCACGCACGTTCATGCGCTCGCGGATGGTGCGGCTCATGCGCGCCAGTCCGATGGAGAACTGGTTTGACAGCTGCTCGCCCACGGTGCGCACGCGGCGGTTGGAGAGGTGGTCGATGTCGTCGACTGTAGCGTTGCTGTTGATGAGCTGGATGAGGTACTTGATGATTTCGATGATGTCCTCCTTGGTCAGCACGCGCGTGTCCATGTCGATGCTGAGCCCGAGCTTCTTGTTGATGCGGTAGCGGCCCACCTCGCCCAGGTCGTAGCGCTTGTCCGAGAAGAAGAGGTTCTGGAACACCTCGCGCGCACTGGCGTCGTCGGCGGGGTCGGCGTTGCGCAGCTGGCGGTAGATGTAGTTCACGGCCTCCTTCTCGGAGTTGCTCGGGTCCTTGGCCAGCGTGTTGAAGATGATGGCGTAGCGGCGGTCGGCGGCGTCGTCCTTGTGCACCAGCACGGTGGAGGCCCCGCTGTCGAGGATGTCCTCGATGTTGTCGGCCGTAATCTCGGTCTCGCGCTCCAGCATCACCTCGTTGCGCTCGATGGAGACCACCTCGCCCGTGTCCTCGTCGACGAAGTCCTCGTTCCAGCTCTTCAGCACGCGCCCGGCGAGCCTGTGCCCCACGAGGGCCTTTAGGTTCTTCTTGTTCACCTTCACCTCCTCGGCCAGGTCGAAGATTTGCAGGATGTCCTTCTCGCTCTCGTAGCCGATGGCGCGGAGCAGCGTGGTGACGGGCAGCTTCTTCTTTCTGTCAATGTAGGCGTACATCACGTTGTTGATGTCGGTGGCGAACTCAATCCAGCTGCCCTTGAAGGGGATGATGCGGGCCGAGTAGAGCACGGTGCCGTTGGCATGCACGCCCTGGCCGAAGAACACGCCCGGCGACCTGTGGAGCTGTGCCACGATGACGCGCTCGGCGCCGTTGATGATGAAGGTGCCGTTGTCGGTCATGTAGGGAATGGTGCCGAGGAAGACGTCCTGGATGAACGTGCCGAAGTCCTCGTGGTCGGGATCGGTGCAGTAGAGCTTCATCTTTGCCTTCAGGGGGACGCTGTACGTCAGCCCGCGCTCCAGGCATTCGTCGATGGTGTAGCGCGGCGGGTCGACATAGTAGTCGAGGAACTCGAGCACGAAGTTGTTCCTCGTGTCGGTGATGGGGAAGTTCTCGGCGAACACCTTGTAGAGCCCGTCGTTCTTGCGCTCCTCGGGCGGCGTGTCCAGCTGCAGGAAGTCACGGAAGGACTTCAGCTGCACGTCGAGGAAGTCCGGATAGGGGTACGGATTGTGGACGCTGGCAAAATTTACTCTGTTGTTAACGACTTTTGACATGAGAAGAAATTAAAACAGTGTGGTTTGGAAAAACATGAAAAGACACAAAAAGGCTAGAACCCGCCTACCAGGCGGATTCTAACCACTATACAATCGTTGCGAGGCACGGGCTTACTTCAGCTCGACCTTTGCGCCGGCAGCCTCGATGGCCTTCTTCAGGTTCTCGGCCTCGTCCTTGGCGACACCCTCCTTCAAGGTTGCGGGAGCGCCGTCGACCAGATCCTTGGCCTCCTTCAGGCCAAGGCCGCAAGCCTCCTTGACAGCCTTCACCACCTGGAGCTTCGTAGCGCCAATCTCGGTGAGGACCACGTCGAAGCTCGTCTTCTCCTCGGCGGCCTCAGCGCCAGCGGCGGCGGGACCGGCTGCCACAGCCACAGCGGCGGCGGCGGGCTCGATGCCATACTCGTCCTTCAGGACCGTTGCCAACTCGTTTACCTCTTTCACAGTGAGATTTACCAACTCTTCTGCAATAGCTTTAATGTCTGCCATTTTATTCTAAAATTTTAATTTTGTTTATACTTTAATTATGTGTTGACACTGATTTTCTTGATTACTCAGCACGCTCGCCCAATGTCTTCAGCACACCATGGATGGTGTTTGCGCCTGATTCCAGAGCGGAGACGACGTTCTTGACCGGCGACTGCAGCAAGCTGACAATCTCGGCGATGACCTCGTTCTTGCTCTTCAGCGCTGCGAGCTCCTCGAGCTTGTCAGCGCCCACGTAGATGCCTTCCTCGGCATAAGCAGCCTTCAGTGCGGGTACTCCCGCCTTGGCATAGTCCTTCAGCATGCGGGCCGGCACGTTGGCGGTGTTGGCGAACAGCACGGCCGTGTTGCCCTTCAGGGTGTCATAAAGCGGAGTGAAGTCCGTATCAGCAGCCTCAAAAGCCTTGTGGAGAAGCTTGTTCTTCACAACCACCATCTTCACTTCGTTCTTGAAGCACTTGCGGCGGAGCTCGCTCGTGGCCTGTGCGTCCAGTCCGGTCACGTCGACCAGATAGAAGTGCGGGTAGGCCTTGAGCTTCTCGCCCAAGTCAACAATGATCGTATCTTTTACTTCTTTCTTCATTTTACAAACTTTTAGAGTTACTCAACTGATTTCGGATCAATCTTAATACCCTTACTCATTGTGCTAGAAAGGGAGATACTCTTCACATAGGTGCCTTTTGCGGCGGCGGGCTTGAGCTTGATGATGGTGGTGATGAGCTCCTTGGCGTTGCCGTAGATTTGCTCGGGCGTCATGCTCACCTTGCCGATGGAGGTGTGGATGATGCCGGTCTTGTCGACCTTGAAGTCGATTTTTCCCTGCTTCACCTCCTTGACGGCCTTGGCCACGTCCATGGTCACCGTACCGCTCTTGGGGTTGGGCATCAGTCCGCGCGGGCCTAGGATGCGCCCCAGGGGGCCCACCTTGCCCATGCACGACGGCATCGTGATGATGACGTCGACATCAGTCCATCCGCCCTTGATTTTCTCGATATACTCGTCGAGGCCCACGTAGTCGGCCCCGGCCTCCTTGGCGGCAGCCTCCTGGTCGGGAGTGCAGAGTGCGAGCACCCGCGTCACCTTGCCAGTGCCATTGGGCAGCGACACCACGCCGCGCACCATCTGGTTGGCCTTCCGCGGATCCACGCCTAAGCGCATATCAATGTCGACGGAGGCGTCGAACTTGGTCGTGGTGATTTCCTTGACCAGCTTTGCGGCCTCTGCCAATGTGTATGCCTTCCCTGCTTCAACCTTATCAGCTACTGATTTTTGATTTTTTGTCAGTTTACTCATTTCTTTGAAGTTTTTGATTTATTTAACCAGGGAAGTCCCCTTTCACCGAGATGCCCATGCTGCGGGCAGTGCCAGCGACAAGCTTCATGGCCGATTCCACAGTGAAGCAGTTCAGGTCCTTCATCTTGTCTTCGGCGATAGCCTTCACCTGGTCCCAGGTGACTGACGCCACCTTCTTCCGGTTGGGCTGGCCAGAACCACTCTTCACTTTGGCTGCCTCCTTGAGCTGCACGGCTGCGGGAGGAGTCTTGATGACGAAATCGAATGACTTGTCGGTGTAGTAGGTGATGACCACTGGCAACACCTTTCCTGCCTTATCCTGGGTGCGGGCGTTGAACTCCTTGCAGAACCCCATGATGTTGATGCCCTTGGAACCCAAGGCCGGACCCACGGGGGGCGAGGGATTGGCAGCGCCACCTTTAATCTGTAACTTGATTAATCCAGCAACTTCTTTAGCCATTTCTTGTTAATGATTTATTTTGATTGTCATATGAGCGGAAAGAGTGGAAGCCTCTTCTGCTATACTCATGATAGGTGGGCGCCGTAACATGCGCTGCCTATCCTTCTTTCTCTACTTGTGCGAAGCCGAGCTCGAGCGGTGTCTTGCGCCCGAAGATTTTCACCATCACCCTGAGCTTGTGCTGTGCGGCGTTCACCTCCTCGATGACGCCGGTGAATCCGCTGAAGGGCCCGTCGGCCACCTTCACGGTCTCGCCCACGGCATAGGGCACCTCGACGTTCTCGTCAATCTCCGTCTCCTCGGCGCTTCCCATCATCCGGTTGATTTCCGACACGGGCACGGGCGAGGGCTCGCTCGTTCCGCCCAGGAAGCCCAGCACGTTGGGCATGAAGCGCAGCGCCGAGGCGCAGTCGTTGCCGGCGAAGTCGGCCTCGACAAAGACATAGCCCGGCAGCGACACCTTCTCCTTGACGACGCGCTTGCCGTTGCGTATGGAGGCATGCCGCTCCATGGGAATCAGGACTTGGAACACATGGTCGTGGATGAGGCCGTTGTGCTTCATCTCGTTCTCGATGTATTCCTTCACCTTCATCTCGCGGCCGCTAATGGCTTTCATCACATACCATTTGTTCTTGCTCTCTGCCATGTCCCTTTACCGAAGCTTGCTCTCTAACCTACGCTGTAGATCAGACCCATTAAGTGTTGAAAAACCCAATCCATTGCAAAGACGATGAGCGCGATGACGAGCGAGGCCGTCAGCACCACCATGGCGCTGTGGGTGAGCTCGGCCCTCGTGGGCCACGTCACCTTGTGGGCAAGCTCGTCGTAGCACAACTTGCAATAATTGATAAACTTCTTAATCATACCATCTTTTGTTTTGCACGGGTTGGAAGGCTCGAACTCCCGACACCTGGTTTTGGAGACCAGTGCTCTACCGACTGAGCTAAACCCGTAAGAAGCAAGGCCTCCGGGCCCGCATCGGACGCGGAGGCCTTCGTGTGTTTATTGGAGAATCCCGCCCCGGGGCTCGCCCCGGGCTTGTTGGCGGTGATTACTTCTTCTCGTTCTGCCAGCCCTCGGGAAGGTCCTCGAGGATCTTGGTAATCTGGCCCGAGCCGACCGTGCGGCCGCCCTCGCGGATGGCGAAGCGCAGGCCCTCGTTCAGAGCGACCCTGTAGATGAGGTTCACCTCAATCTCGACGTTGTCGCCGGGCATCACCATCTCGACGCCCTCGGGGAGCTTGATCTCGCCGG
>CAZVWX010000119.1:0-5834 GCA_964631105.1 uncultured Prevotella sp.
CCCACCATGTCGCCGTTGGCGAAGTCCACCACGATGAAGTCGCACTGCTGTGTCTTGATGGCTCCGACGAGCTTGTCCTTCACCTCAAAGGCGCTCATCTCCGGCTTCAGGTCGTAGGTGGCCACCTTGGGCGAGTGCACCAGCACGCGGTCCTCGCCGGGGAAGGGCTCCTCGCGCCCGCCGTTGAAGAAGAAGGTGACGTGGGCGTACTTCTCGGTCTCGGCGGTGTGCAGCTGCCTCAGCCCCTGCTTCGAGAGATACTCGGCCAGCGTGTCGGCCACGTTCTCCTTGGGGAAGAGGATGTGCAGTCCCGTGAAGTTGGCGTCGTAGGGCGTCATGCAGTAGTATTGCAAGTCCTTGATGGTGTGCATGCCCTCGTCGGGCATGTCCTCCTGGGTGAGCACCTGTGTGAGCTCGCGTGCGCGGTCGTTGCGGAAGTTGATGAAGATGACCACGTCGCCCTCCTGGATGGTGCCGTCGACGGCCGCATTGTTGATGGGCTTGATGAACTCGTCGGTCACGCCCTCGGCGTAGCTTTCGTCCATGGCCTTGAGCAGGTCGTCGGCCTGCTTGCCCTTGCCCTCCACGAGCAGGTCGTAGGCCTCCTTCACGCGGTTCCATCGCTGGTCGCGGTCCATGGCGTAGAACCGCCCCACGATGCTGGCGACGTGTGCGTCGTTCTGCCCGCAGCACTTCAGCACGTCGGCGATGAACCCCTTGCCGCTCTTCGGGTCGGTGTCGCGCCCGTCCATGAAGCAGTGCACGAAGGTGTTCTTCAATCCATAAGCCTTCGAGATTTCGATGAGCTTGAACAGGTGGCCGAGGCTGGAGTGCACGCCCCCCGTCGACGTGAGTCCCATCAGGTGGAGCCGCTTCCCGGTCTTCTGCGCATAGGAGTAGGCCGACACGATTTCCGGGTTCTTCATGATGTCGCCGCTCTCGCAGGCCTTGTTGATTTTCACCAGGTCCTGGTAGACGATGCGCCCGGCGCCGATGTTGAGGTGGCCCACCTCCGAGTTGCCCATCTGTCCGTCGGGCAGCCCCACGTCCTCGCCGCTGGCCTGGAGCTGCGAGTGTGCGCTCGTGGCGTTCAACAGGTCAAGGAATGGGGTCGGCGTGTTGTAGATCACGTCGCCGCGGTCGTGCTTTCCGTTTCCCCATCCGTCGAGAATCATCAATAAAGCTTTCTTTGCCATAATCTTACTTAAACTGGTATATTCTTGTTTTTGTATTTCCCGACGGCAAAGTTACTCAAATCAGCCCGAACCACAAAGTTTTTCCATCGCTTTTTGCCCTTTCCCTGCCACAACGGGAGCCTTTTCCCGCTTTCCGGCGGCGGCTGGCGGCGGGACGGCGGATGCCGCGGGGCAAAAAAAGAGGAGGAAATCATTGGCCGTACAAAGATTATTTCCTATCTTTGCACACAACGCCACCGGCGGCCCCACGGCGGGCCGTCCGCGCAAAACACATCTAACCCAACATCGAAACCTGCATGAAGCACAAGAACATCGCCCTGGCCCTCGCGGCGGGGCTCATCTCCATCAACATGACGGCACAGCCAACACCCAAACTCACAGCCAACAACATCGACGAGGTCATCGCCGCCATGACCCTCGAAGAGAAGGCGCAGCTGCTCACCGGCGGCGGCAACGACGGATTCATCGGCAGCGGGGCCATGCTCGGCCACCAGAAGAAGATTGTGGCCGGGGCCGCGGGCATCACCGTGGCCAACGAGCGCCTCGGCATTCCGGCCACCGTGCTGGCCGACGGCCCCGCCGGCCTCCACATCGACGCCCACCGCGACGGCACCACGCAGACCTTCTTTGCCACCGGATTCCCTGTGGCCACATGCCTCGCCTCGACGTGGAACACCGACCTGGTGAACCAGATTGGGGCGGCCATCGGCGACGAGTGCGTGCAGTATGGCGTCGACGTCATCCTCGGGCCGGGCATGAACATCCAGCGCAACCCGCTCTGCGGGCGCAACTTCGAGTACTACTCCGAGGACCCCGTCCTCACCGGCATGATGGCTACGGCCATGGTGCGCGGCATACAGAGCCAGGGCGTGGGCGTGAGCCCGAAGCACTTCGCCGTGAACTCGCAGGAGAGCGACCGCGTGCGTGTGGACGAGCGGCTCTCGCAGCGCGCCCTGCGCGAAATCTACCTGCGCGGGTTCGAGATGATGGTGCGCCAGGCCAGCCCCTGGACCATCATGTCGGCCTACAACAAAATCAACGGGCGCTACTGCCAGAACAGTCCGGAGCTGCTCGACAGCATCCTGCGCGGCGAGTGGGGGTTCGGCGGCATCGTGATGACCGACTGGATTGGCGAGCGCCCCGACCTGCCCACCTACGAGGAGATTGCCGCGGGCAACGACCTGCTCACGCCGGGCTATCCCAAGCAGGCGCGCCACATCGTGGAGGCCGTCAACGACGGGCGCCTGCAGGTGGCCGACGTGGACAAGTGCGTCAGGCGCGTGCTGGAGTACATTGTCAGGACGCACCGCTTCCGCGGCGACAAGCCCACCAACAGCCCCGACCTGAAGGCGCACGCCGCCATCACGCGGCAGGCCTCGGCCGAAGGCATGGTGCTGCTCAAGAACGACGACCACACCCTGCCCATCGGGAATCTGAAGACCGTGGCCCTCTTCGGCGTCTGCTCCTACGACTTCCTCTCGGGCGGGCTGGGCTCGGGAGCCGTCAACGTGCCCTACGTGGTCGACATGGTGCAGGGGCTGAAGAACATCGGCGTGGCCACCACGCCGCAGCTCACCGAAATCTACCAGGCCTACGTGAAGTATGCCAAGGCCAAGCTCCAGGCCGACAAGAACCCCGAGATGTGGTTCCTCAACCAGGGGCAGCCCAAGCTCGACGAGATTGAAATCACCGAGCGCTGCGTGGAGCACGAGCTCCCGCAGGCCGACGCGGCCATCATCACCATCGGGCGACAGGCCGGCGAGGGCATGGACCGCAGCGTGGGCGAGTTCAACCTCACGCGCGACGAGGAGAGCATGATTGCCCGCGTGAGCGACAAGTTCCACGCCGCCGGCAAGCCCGTCATCGTCATCCTGAACAGCGGCACGCCCATGGAGACGGCCAGCTGGCGCGACCGCGCCGACGCCATCCTCGTGGCCTGGCAGCCGGGCATGGAGGGCGGCAACAGCGTGGCCGACGTGCTCACGGGCAAGGTGAACCCCTCGGGGCGCCTCACCGCCACTTGGCCCGTGTCCATCGCCGACGTGCCGTCGACGCGCAACTTCCCGCAGCAGCCCGACTACTACAACCTGACCGACAAGCTATACAGCAACAACGTGAAGGGCGTGAACTACTCCCGCCACGAGGAGGACATCTGGGTGGGTTACAGATACTTCGACTCGTTCCACCGCAAGGCGGCCTATCCCTTCGGCTACGGGCTGAGCTACACCTCGTTCGCCGTGGGCAAGCCCTCGGCCAGGCTCCGCGGCGATGCCGTGGAGGTGAGCGTCGGCGTGAAGAACACGGGCGACGTGGCCGGGAAGCAGGTGGTGCAGGTGTATGTGGAGGCTCCCCAGGGGGCCTTCGACAAGCCCGACAAGGAGCTCAAGGCCTTCGCCAAGACACGCCTGCTGAAGCCGGGCGAGAGCCAGACGCTGACGATGAGCGTGCCGCGGCGCCTGCTCACCAGCTTCGACGAGGCCGCCAGCCAGTGGAAGGGCGACGCGGGCACCTACACCTTCTGCGTGGCCGACAACGTGGAGAACGTCCTGGGCCGGGCGTCGCTCCGCCTGGGCGAATACACCGAGAAGGTGAAAAACGTCCTCGCCCCGCAGGAGCAGCTGAGCCTGCTCAAGCGGTAAAGATCCATCCCGGCGTGCCGCCTCCTGCCCAGGGGGCGGCACGCCGGGCCCTCCCAAACTCATCCCGCCCTCCCGGCCACCCCGCTCCGCCATCCCCCGGCGGCAACTCCAAGTCCATATTTTTGTCTGCACAAGCCCGCGCCGACGCGCCGCGTTTCCGCAAAAAGGCTTATATAGGGTTTCGTTTCTAAACCCACAAGAATATGGCAAAAGCAAAACACAAGACCCAGAAGTCCGCCCGACGCGCGGACCACACCGCCCGCACCCTCCCCGCAGCCGGGGAGCAGGGATTCGTCGCCTACACCCGGCGGCTGGCAGCACAGCTGAGGGCGGCCCGCCGCCCCGTGGCCGAGAAGTACGAGTGCGCACTCAACAAGTTCGTCAGGTTCCTCGGCCCCGCCGACGTGCCCTTCGCCGCCCTCTCACCCGCCCTGCTCGCCGCCTTCGAGGGCTGGATGCGCGCCACCGTGACGCGCAACACCTCGTCCTTCTACATGCGCTGCCTGCACGCCGCCTACAACCGCGCCGTGGCCGACAGCCTCGCCGACGGCGTCCGCGACCCCTTCCGACACGTCTACACGGGAGTCGACAAGACGGTGAAGCGGGCCCTGCCCCTGTCCCTCATCCGGAAAATCAAGGACTGCGACCTGGCCGGCAAGCCGAAGATGGCCTTCGCCCGCGACCTCTTCCTCCTGTCGTTCTACTTCCGGGGCATGGCCTTCGTCGACATGGCCTATCTCACGCGCTCCTGCCTGGCGGGGGGATTCGTCACCTACCGCCGCCGGAAGACGGGCCAGACCCTCACCATCAGGCTGACGACGAAGATGCGCGACATCATCAGCCGCCATGCCGCCAGCCGCCGGGGCGACTACCTGCTGCCCATCCTCACCACCACCGACGCCCGCCAGGCCCACCTGCAATACAAGGCGGGCAGCCGCAGGGTGAACACGCAGCTGAAGCGGCTCGGCCTCTGGCTCGGCCTGCCCGTCAAGCTCACGATGTATGTGGCCCGCCACTCCTGGGCCACGGCGGCGCAGACCATGCACGTGCCCGTGGGCGTCATCAGCCGGGGGCTGGGCCACGACTCCGAGCAGACCACGAGGGTGTATCTGGCCTCCATCGACTCGGCGCAGGTGGACCATGCCAACGACCGCATCCTGAAGGCCCTGCGATAGCCACAGCCCACGCAGCCCCGCCGCCCTCACTGCCGCGGCGGGGCTGCCTCGTGCCGCCGGCGGCCATCTTATTGTTGGAACATTAAAGAAGTTCACAAGTTTGTGGCCCACAAGTTTGTGAACTTCGTTTTTTCTTCTTACCTTTGCGGAAAAGCAAGGAGTTATGGACAAGCCTTTTGTTTATGGAATGTCGGTGGAAGGTGTGAATTTCACCGACCGGAAAGAAGAGACCGCACGGCTGAAAAAGGACTTTGAGAACGGCATGAACGTCATTCTCATGTCGCCACGCCGTATGGGAAAGACATCGCTTGTCAAGAAAGTAAGGTCGGAGATAAAAGACCCGAAGATGAAGGTGGTGCTGATGGACATCTACGACTGCCGCAGCGAGTACGACTTCTACAACCGCTTCGCCTCTTCCATCATGAAGGATACCGCAACCAAGGCAGAACAAGTGCTTGAGAACATAAAGAAATTCCTTGTGCGCATTTCTCCCAGGATTTCCTTTAGTCCGGAGCCATTGGCCGACTTCTCATTGTCCTTGGGCATAACTCCCAGGGAGTACTCCCCGCAGGAGATTCTCAACCTGCCAGAAGTTGTGGCAAAAGAAAAGGGTGTCCACATCATAGTTTGTATAGACGAATTTCAGCAGATAGGCGAGTTCCCCGACTCCGTCACAGTGCAAAAGCGTATGCGTGGCGTGTGGCAGCATCAGCAGAATGTCTCCTATTGTCTTTTCGGCAGCAAGAAGCACCTGATGACGAGGCTGTTTCAAAGCCGGCGCATGCCATTCTTCCAGTTTGGAGAGGTGAACGAGTTGAAGCCCA
>CAZVWX010000120.1:0-5795 GCA_964631105.1 uncultured Prevotella sp.
CGCTTCTGTGCGCCGGTGAGCTCGAACGACAGATTGTTGGCATAGAAGGTGTTGAACTCGCGTCCCACGTGCGTGAAGACATAGCCCCGGTACTTGCGCCGGTGGTCGGAGGCATAGCGCAGGATGTTGAGCTGCACGTAGAAGAGCTCCTCGAACTTCAGGCGCATGCGTGCCCGCTGCACCTCGTCGAGGTTGTGAGGATAGTGGATGTGGCGGAAGGCCTCGGTGCGCGACTCCAGGTGGTGCGGCCGCAGGATGAAGTCGGGCAGCGTCTCGGGCAGCAGCGTGTGCTCGAACTTCCCCACGAGCGTCTTGGTCATGCGCTCCAGGGTGCGGCTCGTGAGCCCGCGCTGCTTCATCTTCTCGGTGGTGACGTAGTAGGGCTGCATGCCCATCTTCGAGAGCTCCACGCCCTCGGCGGGCTCCACCTCGGGGTGGGCGAACTGGTATCGGCCGCCGTAGACCGAGGGCTTGCCGAAGACGATGTACTCCACGTCGCGCTTGAGCTGCTTCAGCAGGTAGTGCGCCCCCTGGAACCACACCAGGTCCACCACGCCGTGGCCGTCGGTGAAGTGGGCCACGAGCCGCTTCTTGCGGGCCCCCATGGCGAACTCGTCGAAGCTGAGGATGTAGCCCTTGATTTGCACGAAGGGCATCTCGCCCGACAACTGGTCGATGGCGTAGATGCGGCTCCGGTCGACATATTTATAGGGATAGTATTCCAGCAGGTCGCCCCACGTGCTGATGCCGAGCTCCTGTTGCAGCAGCTGCTTGCGCGCCGGACCGACGCCAGGCAGATACATGATGTCTTGTTCCAGAATGCTGTTTCCCAATGGTCGTTGTCGTATTGTGTCGCCCGCCGCCCGGGCCGGGCGGCGAGCCGTCCCGGCGGGCGGGCGCCGGCGGACTATTCCTTGTCAGCCTGCCTCAGCAGCACCTCGGCCAGCACCAGGTCGAAGGGTGTGGTGAGCTTGATGTTCTCGCGGTTGCCCTCCACGGTGTTCACCTTCAGCCCCAGGCTCTCCACCACCGACGCGTCGTCGGTGAAGGTCGGGCGGTCGGGCTGGTCGAAGGCCTGTTTGGCCAGCGAGATGTCGAACACCTGGGGTGTCTGCACGGCGCGGAACATGGTGCGGTCCACGGTGTAGGTCTTTCCCGTGCGGTCGTCCACGTAGCGCAGCGTGTCGGTGACGGGCATCACGGGCACGGCCGTGTATTCCTCGCGGGCCGTGTCGTAGCACCGGCGGATGACGTCCTCGGCCACAAACGGCCTCACGCCGTCGTGGAAGCCCACCACGCCGCCGCCGTCGGGCACCAGGGCCAGCCCGTTCCTCGACGACTCGAAGCGCGTCCGCCCCCCATCGGCAATGTCGTGGGCGATGCCGAAGCCGTAGTCGCGGCAGAGCTGCCGCCAGTAGTCCTGCTCGTCGCGGGGCAGCACCACGATGATGTGCAGCGCGGGGTCGGCGCGGTGGAACCGCTCCAGGGTGTGCATCAGCACGGGCTTCCCCCCGATGGGCACGAACTGCTTGGGCACGTCGCCGCCCATGCGCCGCCCGCGCCCGCCCGCGACGACGATGATGTAGTCGGTTTCGCGGCGGGTTGCCGTTTTGTCTTCTTTCTGCATTTGTCGCTTCTTGTCGTGTGTGCTGTTTGGAGGCGGGCCTTTCCCTGCATCATGGGGAGCCCCATGGCTGCGGGAGCGCGTCGCGCCGGGCTGCCCGGAGAGCCCCGCCGGGCTGCTCAGAGGCCCAAGAGGTGGGCGTACTGCATCTTCGTCTGCAGCGAGCGCACCTCCTCTTCGGGCACGAAGTAGGACAGGATGCGGTAGGCGTAAGGCAGGGTGGCCGCCGGGCCTTCGCCCGTGATGATGTTTTCGTCCTCCTGGTAGAGCTTGCCCGTGTACTCGGCCCCGGCGAGGTATTTCTCGAAGCCCGGCGAGCAGGTGGCCTTGCGCCCCTTGAGCAGCCCGAGGCTGCCGAGCACCATCGGTGCGGCGCAGATGGCGCCGATGCGGCGCCCGGCCCGCGCCTGGGCAAGCAGCGCCTGGCGCACGCCCTCGTGCTCGTTCAAGTTCGTCGCGCCGGGCAGGCCGCCGGGCAGGAGCAGCATGTCGGCCTCGCCGGGCAGACCCTCGCCAAAGACGAGGTCGGCCTTCACGGTGACGCCGTGCGAGCTCTCCACCCACTCCGTCCCCGTGACGCTCACGGTCTGGATGTCCACTCCGCCACGGCGGAGAATGTCTACAGGGGCCAAGCCTTCGATTTCCTCGAAGCCATTGGCAAGAAATTCGTATACCTTTGCCATAATTTTCGTCTCCTTCAGTTGTGTTTTACGATTTATTTCGGTACTTTTGCAAAAATAAGAAAAAAATTCGAATCGACAAAATAATTATGCCAGCCAGACCCTTAAAATTCGCCATTTTCGGCAATTCCTACCGCCGGGCCGAGGTGGAGCCCCTCATCCGCCGCATCCTGGACTATCTGGACGCGCGCGGAGCCGGGGCCGAGGTGGAGCCCACCGACTTCATGGGCGCCGACTACGTGGTCTCGCTCGGGGGCGACGGCACCTTCCTGCGGGCGGCCAGCCGCGTGGGCAGCCGCGAGATTCCCATCATCGGGGTGAACATGGGGCGGCTGGGATTCCTGGCCGACGTGCTCCCCTCGGAAATTGAGGAGGCCCTCGGCCACGTCTTCGACGGCGAGTTTGACATCGAGGACCACACCGCCATCGGCGTGGAGGCACACGGCGGACAGATTGCGGGCAGCCCCTACGCACTGAACGACGTGGCCATCCTGAAGCGCGACACGGCCTCGATGATTTCCATCCGCACCTATGTGGACGGCGACTTCCTCGTGAACTACCAGGCCGACGGGCTCGTGGTGACCACGCCGACGGGCTCCACGGCCTACAACCTCAGCAACGGCGGGCCCATCATCGTGCCACTGAGCGGCAACCTCTGCCTCACGCCCGTGGCGCCGCACAGCCTGAACATACGCCCCGTGGTCATCAACGACAACTGCGAGATTACCATGGAGGTGGAGAGCCGGAGCCACAACTTCCTCGTGGCTGTCGACGGGCGGAGCGAGAAGATGGAGGAGGGAACGCGCATCGTGGTGCGCAAGGCGCCCTACAAGGTGCGCATGGTGAGGCAGCGCAACCACAGGTATTTCTCCACCCTGCGCGAAAAACTGATGTGGGGAGCCGACCAGCGGCAACGCTGAGCCACGGCCGGAATGCGGAAGGAGACTGGCGATGAAGGTGAAGAAACTGCTCAAGATTCCCGAATTCAAGTACACCGTGCCCACGCTCGTGAGATGGCTGTGGCGGGCATGGCGCGGCAACCGCCTGCAGGCCGTGCTCAACGCCACCGTGGGGCTGCTCGCCGTGGGTGTGAGCCTGACGCAGGTGTGGGCCGTGAAGCACGCCGTCGACGTGGCCTCGGGCACCGTCAAGGGCAGCGTCTATGCCGCAGTGGGCATCATGGGACTGCTCATCCTGGCCGACTTCGCGCTCAACATCGCAAGCGTATGGATTCAGAACCTGCTGGGCATCAAGGCGCAGAACAGGATGCAGCAACGGCTGCTCGACAGGCTGCTGCGCTCGGAGTGGCACGGCAGGGAGGCGCTGCACTCCGGCGACGTGCTCAACCGCCTGGAGTTCGACGTGAACAATGTGGTGAACTTCCTCACGCAGACCATCCCCTCGGCGCTCAGCGTGCTGGCCATGTTCGTCGGAGCCTTTTGCTACCTGTTCTCCATGGACCGGCTCCTGTCGCTCGTCATCGTGGTCATGATTCCGCTCTTCCTGGCCGTGAGCAAGGTGTACGTGGGCCAGATGAGGAAACTCACCCGCCAGGTGCGCGACAGCGACAGCCGCGTGCAGAGCGTGCTGCAAGAGACCATCCAGCACCGCATGCTCATCAAGACGCTGGAAAGCGGCGACTTGATGGTAGACCGGCTGGAACAGACGCAGAGCACGCTGCGCCACCACGTGGTGAGGCGCACCATCTTCAGCGTGTTCAGCAACCTGGTGCTCAACTTCGGATTCGCCCTGGGCTATCTGGTGGCGTTCCTCTGGGCCGCCGTGCGCATGGCCGCCGGCACGCTCACCTTCGGCGGCATGACGGCCTTCCTGCAACTGGTCAACCGCATCCAGGGCCCGGCGCGGAGCCTGATGAAGCTCGTGCCGGCCTTCGTCGGCGTGCTCACGGCGGCCGAGCGCCTGGTGGAGCTTGAGGAGAACCCGCTTGAGGAGCAGGGCGACCCGGTCTATCTGGACGCGCCATGCGGCATACGGCTGCGCGACGTCTCCTACCAGTACGACGAGCAGGAGGGCGACGTGCTGCAACATCTCAACTTCGACTTCAAGCCCGGGAGCTGTACGGCCGTGCTCGGCGAGACGGGGGCCGGAAAGACCACGCTGGTGAGGCTCATCCTGGCCCTGCTGCACCCACAGGGAGGCTCGGTGGACATCTACGACCGCAACGGCGCAAGCCCCATCTCGCCACGCCACCGTTGCAACCTGGTGTATGTGCCGCAGGGCAACACGCTCATGAGCGGCACCATCAGGGACAACCTGCGGCTGGGCAAGCTCGGCGCCTCCGACGAGGAGATGTGGGCGGCGCTGCACACGAGCTGCGCCGACTTCGTGGGCGAGCTGCCCGACGGCCTCGACACGGTGTGCAGCGAGCAGGGGGGCGGACTGAGCGAGGGCCAGGCGCAGCGCATCGCCATTGCGCGGAGCCTGCTGCGCGACCGGGCCATCATGCTCTTCGACGAGGCTACCAGCGCCCTCGACCCCGATACGGAGCGGCAATTGCTGAGGAACCTGCTCGCCGGCAACAAGAAAACCATCATCTTCGTCACCCACCGCCCGGCCGTGGTGGACTATTGCGACCAGACGCTCCGGATTGAAAGGCGCCTGGCGCGCCCCTCAAGCCGAATCCAAAGGGATGTAAATCATTCCTCAGAAAGCGGTGCTTGCGGGCGGGCACGAGCCACGGCCACTGCAAAGGGCACGACGCAGGGTGCATAAAGCGTGTGGGCACAGCGTTTTTCAACGTTCGAATAGTATGCCGACGACGTGTGGATGCAATGGACAATGCATGTGGATGCGTCGGGGCGGACGGCCGGATGCGGGGCAGGAAGGCCGTTGCCGTGAGGCCGCAAGGCGGCAGTTGCGGGGCAAGATGGCCACAGATGATGTTGTAATGCTATAGAAAAAAATCTTTTGCTAGCTAGCGAATGATGAAAAGCTAGCTAGTAAAAAATTGTTTGCAAGGCAGCGAAATCGATGAGGGAAAATGCATCGGGCATTCGCACGCCCTCCCCTGTAAAAACCAACTTCCATTGCGGACCGCAGTGCCATTGCGCTGGTTTCACAATGGAAGTGAGCCATTAAAACGTTGCCAATAGCCTCAGAACTCTACTATCAGCGTCTCGCGCGGCGACAGCGTGATGTCTTCGGCGAGCGACACCTTCCGCCCGGTGATGACGTCGGTGGCCTCCTGGTGCTGGCCGATGACCTCGGCATAGCGACCCACCGCCATCTTGGCCGCCGTGCGCTTGCCGTTGAGGATGGTAAGCACCGTGCGCCCCCTGTATTGGCGGGCAACGACATAAACGCCCTCGTAGGGCACGAATTGCTTCTGCGTCCCCTTGGTGATGACATCGTTGTCCTGCCGCCAGTGCAGCAGACGGCTTTCCCACTGGAACATGGCGTTCTCGGCCCGCGTGCGACCCTGGGCGGTGAAGCAGTTGTGCGCATCGCCGGGGAATCCGCCGGGGAAGTCG
>CAZVWX010000121.1:0-5763 GCA_964631105.1 uncultured Prevotella sp.
GCTGCTGCCCATCTTCCGCGGCTTCGACGACATCTTCTTCATGCCCCACAGCCGGCACACCGAGGTGCGACAGGCCGACATCGACCGCGTGCCCGCCCTCCGCACCATCGCCGCCTCCGACGAGGCGGGCGTGAGCATCGTCATGTCGAGGAGCGGGCGCGAGTTCTTCATCCTCGGCCACCTGGAGTATGCGCCCAACACGCTCGACAACGAGTACCACCGTGACCTGGGCAAGCGCGACGACGTCGACCTGCCCAAGAACTATTATCTCGACGACGACCCCACGAAGCGGCCCGTGGTGAGATGGCGCAGCGCGGCCAACCTGTTCTACAGCAACTGGATAGACTACTACATCTATCAAGAGACACCTTACAACATCAACGAAATCAAGTGATTCCACCCGTCCGGCCCGGGGCCGGCGGGGGAAAAGAACAAGCCACAGCCCCCAAGCACAGACCATCATGCAGCGCCTTGAACTTCTCGCGCCCGCCAAGAACCTTGACATTGGGCTCACCGCCATCGACCACGGCGCCGACGCCGTCTACATCGGCGCCGCCCACCATGGCGCACGGGCCGCTGCAGGCAACAGCCTGGCCGACATCGGCCGGCTCTGCGACTACGCCCACCGCTTCGGGGCCACCGTCCACGTCGCGGTGAACACCCTCGTCTATGCTGCCGAGATGGACGACACCCTCCGCCTCGTGGCCGACGTGGCCGCGGCCGGAGCCGACGCGCTGCTCGTCCAGGACCTGGGGCTGCTTGTCCGCATACGCCGGGCCATGGCCGAAGGGCTCCTTCCCCCGGGCCTGCAGCTCCACGCCTCCACCCAGTGCGACTCGCGCACGCCCGCCAAGGTGGCGTGGCTCGCCTCCCAGGGCTTCGGCCGCGTGGTGCTCGCCCGCGAGCTCTCCATCGCCGAGGTGGCCCGCATCCACCAGTCATGCCCCGATGTCGAGCTCGAATGCTTTGTCCACGGGGCCCTCTGCGTGAGCTACAGCGGATTGTGCTACGCCTCGCAAGCCTGCTTCCACCGCTCGGCCAACCGCGGCGAGTGTGCGCAGTTCTGCCGGTTGGCCTTCCGCCTCACCGACGACGGTGGCCGCGAGCTAGGGGGCGAAGGCCACCACCTCTCGCTCAAGGACCTCTGCCTCATCGACCAGCTCGAGCCTCTCGCCGAGGCCGGCGCCACGGCCTTCAAGATAGAGGGGCGGCTGAAGGATGCCGACTATGTGAAGAATGTCGTCGCGGCCTACAGCCGGCAACTCGACGCTATCGTGGCCCGCCACCCCGACCGCTACGTGCGGGCCTCGCGGGGAAGCGTCAGCTACCGCTTCACGCCCGACCTCCGCAAAACCTTCAACCGCGGCTACACCACCTATTTCGCCAACGGACGGCAGCACGGCATCGCCAACTTCGACACGCCGAAGGCCCTCGGCGAATACGTCGGGCGCGTGAAGGAAGTCCGCGCCAACTCGCTCACCGTGGCCGGCACGGCCTCGTTCGCCAACGGCGACGGCCTCTGCTTCCTGGATTCCCCGTCCGGAGCCGGCCAGAGCGCCGGGCTCGTCGGCTTCCGCGTCAACCGGGCCGAGGGCAACCGCCTCTTCCCTTTCAAGATGCCCCGCCACCTGCACCCCGGCCTGCGCCTCTACCGCAACAGCGACGAAGCCTTCCAGCGCATCCTGGCCGGAACCACCGCCGTGCGCACGCTGCCCATCAGGATGCGGCTCAGAAGCGTGGCCGACGGGCTGGCGCTGCGGATGGAGGATGCCGGCGACGCGGCCATCAGCGCCGAGGCCACGATTCAGCTGCCCCACGAGAAGGCACAAAAGCCACAACGCGACACCATCGTGCGCAACCTGTCCAAGCTCGGCGGCACCCCCTACCGCCTCGACTGCCTCGACATCGACCCCGACTGCCTCCAGCTCTTCATCCCCGGCAGCCGCCTGTCCGAGCTTCGCCGCCAAGCCGTCGAGGCCTTCTCCCGCCGCTCCGCCACGCCGGCAACGCGCCCCGTGCCACCGTCCGTACGCGCCGCCAAGCCCGGCAACCCGTCGGCCACGCCCCCACCCCACGACCACGGCGGCCACGCCCTGGACAGCTGGGCCACGCCCGAGCACCGCCGCCACCCCTACCTATATAATATAGCCAATCCCGACGCCGCCGAGTTCTATCGCGGCCAGGGCCTGTCGCGCCCGTCGCCGGCCTACGAGCTGCTCGCCGCGCCTGACCTCCCCGCCGAGTCCCTCATCATGCAGTGCCGCCACTGCCTGCGCTACGCCCTGGGCCACTGCGTGCGCCGTGGAGGCACCCCGCCCACCTGGCGCGAGCCCCTCCACCTCACGCTCCCCGACGGCCGCCGGTTCCGCCTGGAGTTCCAGTGCGGCGAGTGCCAGATGAACATCTATGCCGAAACAAAAGAAACCCGAACCCAACGATGAAGAAGAAAGCGAACCCACCATACCCCCACGCCCCGCTCCGGGTGCTTGCCGTGACCCTGCTCCTGCTGGCCCTCACCCTCTCGTCGTGCTACCACAACAAGCAGCCGCAAGCCCACTTCTATGGCCGCAACTACAACTTCGTGGTGAAATCGGACAGCCTGTCGCTCATCCGCCAGATGCCCGAAGAGACGGTGAGCCAGATGCGCATCGACTCGTTCCAGGTGGCCCGCCACTCGCGCCTGGTGGTGGCCGACTTCCACACTGTCCCCCACGACCCCACCGACCCCTCGTGGGTGCTCGTGGCCACCGAGCGCGGCCAGTTCGGATGGGTACACGAGTCCACCCTGCTCAGCAAGGTGGTGCCCGACGACCCCATCTCGCAGTTCATCTCCACCTTCTCCGACACCCACCTGCTCATCTTCCTGGTGGTCATCGTCCTCATCGGCGGAGCCTACCTTGTGCGCATCATCCACAGGCGCAACGCCCGAATCGTCCACTTCAACGATATCGACTCCTTCTACCCCACCCTGCTCTGCCTCATCGTGGCCGCCTCGGCCACGCTCTATGCCAGCATCCAGCTCTTCGCCCCCGACACGTGGCGCCACTTCTACTATCATCCCACGCTCAACCCCTTCTCGGTGCCGCTCATCCTCTCCGTCTTCCTCAGCCTGGTGTGGGCCATGCTCATTGTCGCCATCGCCGCCACCGACGTGGTGCGCCAGCAGCTGTCCGCGGGCCAGGCCGCACTCTATCTGGCCGGACTGGCCGGCGTGTGCGCCGTGTGCTACATCGTCTTCAGCGTCAGCACGCTCTACTTCGTTGGCTACGTCCTCCTGGCTCTCTACTTCTATTACGCCGTGCGCACCTATTTCAAGAAGAGCCGCGTGGTGGGCTATTGCGGCCACTGCGGGGCTCCGCTCCACCACAAGGGCCGCTGCCCCGCGTGCGGCACGCTCAACGAGTAATGCCGCGAACCCGCATACATTCCACAAAACCAATCATGAACGATGGACATCGAGAAAGAAAAGAAAATCATTGAGACCCAGGACGGCCTCTCCAACACCCTGGGCATGGAGTTCATCTCCACCCCCGAGCCCGACACGGTGATGGCCCGCATGCAGGTGGACAACCGCAACAAGCAGGTCTTCGGCTTCCTCAGCGGCGGTGCCTCGCTCGCCCTGGCCGAGAACCTGGCCGGCGTGGGGTCCATGGCCCTCTGCCCGGGCCGCGTGTGCGTGGGCATCAACGTCAGCGGCAACCACGTCCACGCCGTACACTATGGCAGCACCGTCACGGCACTGGCCCGCCTCCAGCACAAGGGGCGCACGCTCCACGTGTGGCATGTCGACCTGACCGACGACGAGGGAACGCTCATCAGCACCGTCCAGGTGACCAACTACGTGCTCAAGGGCCGTCAGCAATAGCTCCCGCACCAGCCCACCTGCGGCCGCGACACGCCGCACCCACAAAGAAAAAAGCATCTTGCCGCCGGCCAGGCGACAGCCCGACACGAGGACGGCCGGCACCTTCCCGCGTGTGGAAGCGTGCCGGCCGTCCTCATTTTTTTTGAGGGATTGCCGCAAGGGCCGCCGGTGCTAGTTGTTCACTGAGCCGCCCACGATGTCGAGCAGCTCGTTGGTGATGGCGGCCTGGCGGCTCTTGTTGTACTCCAGGTTCAGTTCGCGCAGCAGCTCGTCGGCGTTGTCCGTGGCCGTCTGCATGGCCACCATGCGCGCGGCGTGCTCCGAGGCCACGCTGTCGAGCAGGGCCGTGTAGACCATGAGGCGCAGCAACTTGGGCACGAGCGCGTAGAGCACCGTCTTCAGGTCGGGCTCCACGATGAAGTCGTCGTTGAGCTTCACGCCCTCCACGGTCTGGCGCTCCTCGTCGCGCTCCTTCCTCTTGCGCAAGTATTCCTGCGCCTTGGCCGTGGCCACGTTCGACGTGAGGTCGCGGTCGTTGTCCCCGCCGATGGCCTCGGTGGAGAGGTCGACGGGCAGCAGGGTCTTCCGGGTGAGGATTTGCGAGCCTGCGCTCTTGAAGTGGTGGTAGATGAGCTCTATGCGGTCCACCTCGCCGTGCAGGAACTTCAGTCCCACCTCGTGCATGATGGCGGCGCACTGTGCTGCGTCGGGCTTCTCGGCCAGGTCGAGATAGGACCCGGCCTTGGTGAAGCCCAGCTTCTCCACCTTCTCCTCCACCTTCCGTCCGATGGGATAAACCAGCACGTCGACGCCCTGCGCCTTGTACTCGTCGCCCACCTCGCGCATCATCTTGACGACATTGGTGTTGAATCCGCCGCAAAGCGAGCTGTTGCTGCTGAACACGATCAGCGCCACCCGCTTCGTCTGCGCGTGCTCCATCTCGTAGATGGTGCCTGTCTCGGGCATGGAGACGAGAAAGCTCTTCAGGATGTGCTCCAGCAGGTTCTCGTAGGGCAGCATGTTCTGGATGGCCACTTGCGCGTGGTGAAGCTTCGACGACGCCACCATCTTCATCGCACTCGTAATCTTGCGGGTGCTGTTGACGGAGGCGATGCGAGTCTTTATCTCTTTTAACGACGGCATAGGCGGTTACTTTTTAAACTGTCCGGCCACGTTGGCCATCACGTCCTTGATGGTGGACTCGCACTCCGGTGTGAGCTGTCCGCCGGCCAGCGTGTCGATGACGTCCTGGTGCTGCGACCGCATGGCGTCGAGGAACTGGTCCTGGCACTGGCGCACGCCGCCCACGGGCACGTCGTGCAGCAGTCCGTGCACGCCGCAGTAGAGGATGGCGATTTGCTCGCCCACGGGCATGGGGCTGTATTGCGGCTGTATGAGCAGCTGGTTGTTCTTGCGCCCGCGGTCGAGGGTCATGGCCGTCACGGGGTCCATGTCGCTGGAGAACTTCGAGAAGCTTTCCAGCTCGCGGTACTGCGCCATGTCGATTTTCAGCGTTCCGGCCACCTTCTTCATGCTCTTCACCTGTGCGCTTCCTCCCACGCGCGACACCGAGATGCCCACGTTGATGGCGGGGCGGAAGCCCTGGTTGAAGAGGTCGCTCTCCAGATAGATTTGACCGTCGGTGATGGAGATGACGTTCGTGGGGATGTAGGCCGACACGTCGCCGGCCTGCGTCTCGATGATGGGCAGTGCGGTGAGCGAGCCGCCCCCCTTGACGTGCCCCCGCATCGACTCGGGCAGGTCGTTCATCTGCTCGGCAATCTCCTGCTGGTCGTTGATGCGCGCGGCGCGCTCCAGGAGGCGCGAGTGCAGGTAGAACACGTCGCCGGGATAGGCCTCGCGGCCCGAGGGGCGGCGCAGGATGAGCGACACCTCGC
>CAZVWX010000122.1:0-5750 GCA_964631105.1 uncultured Prevotella sp.
TATCTTCTCAGAAGCCTACGAGCCGCTGCGCCTCTTCCCCTATTTGTACCTTTATGTGATGATGCTGATAGCCCTGGGCCCCGTCATCTACAACCACTTCCATCCTGCGAGCCGGATAGAGGAGCCCCACACGCGAATCTTCGTCATCATTGCCGTCGTTGTCTTCGTTAGCGGAGTGTTCACTCTGCCAAGCATCTTCGCCGGAGCCGACGGGGGCATGGCGGGAATGGTCAGTGACGGTGACGCCAGCAAGGAAGCCTATATGGACCAGGTGGACGCAACGGGCAGCTCCGGGTCCAAGATTAACAATCTGGCGGCGGTCATCTTCAACGCGTTGTCGGATTTCCCCGCTTTCCTGCTGTTCTATTTCCTGACGAAAGAGAAGAAGAACAAGTTCATCATCCTGACCTTGGCCTTCTCCATCTTTATTGGCATCCTGGCACCCATGACAAAGGGGCAGCGCGGAGGAACGGTCACGGGCATGCTGACGGTGCTGGGGGCTTACCTGCTTTTCAAGCGCTATTTGTCGCGTCGCATCAACAGGGTTGTGAAATTGATTGGAGTTTCGCTGGTGGTCATGGTCTCCATACCGATAGCCATGATTACGCTGAGCCGTTTCGGAAAGGAGCAAGCCGGCGTGGCGGGGTTTGTCAACTGGTATATCGGGCAGGGAAGCCTTTACTTCAACAACTACGGGCTAGACGATGGCGGCACGCGCGAGGGGTCGAGGACGATGAACCTGTTCAAGCGCTTCATCGACGCGGATACGCCCAAGAACTACGTGGAGCGCAGGGACAAATACCGGAACCTGGAAATCGACGACAATTTCTTTTCCACCTTCGTGGGTGACTTCACGATAGACTTCGGCCCGGTGGTTCCTGTAGCAATCTTTTTGGTGTTCAATGGCATTGTCATCAGTCTGATACGTCCCAAGGGCGGCCAGCTGAAGGTTTCGCAATTGCTCGTGCTGTACTTGCCGATATGCATCAGCCTACAGGGAGGCATGACCCTTTATTCCTATTCCGACCTCAGTGCGCTCCGCCTGTTGGCCTTGTTCGGGCTTTATGCTTATCTGAGGTACCATGACAAGCTGCTGGAAAGGTTTCCCTTGTCGGGCGTCAGCCATCAGTCCACATGAAGATAGTTTACGAGATACTTGACTTTCTTGGCCGCATTTTGTCATGGTGCAGTCCGGCCGTGTGCCTGAAGGCGTTCCGCTCGAGCCGGGACAGGGTCTACACAGGCTTCTTGCGGCGGCGGTTTGCGCATCTGGGAGATTCTGTCATCTTGTGGCGGTCGTATCATCTGAGGGGCCTGGACACCGTGAGCATAGGCGATGGAAGCGTCTTGGAGCGCGACCTGCAGCTGACCGCGTGGAATGTCCAGGGCCGCCAGGGTGTCATTACGATAGGCAACCAGTGCATGATCAGGCGCGGGGCGCACATCACCTCGTCCAACAAAATAACCATTGGCGACGGCTTGCTGACGGGGACGAACGTGCTGATTTCAGACAATTCGCACGGAGACACTTCCCGCCAGAGCCTGATGACGGCCCCCGACGACCGCCCGGTTGTCAGCAAGGGGGCGATTACGATAGGAAACAACGTGTGGTTGGGAAACAATGTCTGTGTCCTGGCGGGTGTCACGATAGGCGACGGTGCCGTTGTCGGCGCCAACAGTGTTGTCACAAGCGACGTTCCGCCCTATGCCGTCGTGGCGGGAGCACCCGCGCGCATGGTGAAAAAACCAACCTTGAAGAGAAGAGAGACATCGATATGAAGGCAAGAATTATTGCAAACTATCTGCCCCAGTTCCATCCCATTCCGGAGAACGACAAATACTGGGGGCCGGGATTTACGGAATGGTTCAACGTGGTCAGGGCCCGCCCCCTTTTCCGGGGGCACTATCAGCCCAGACTGCCTGCCGACCTGGGCTTCTACGACCTGCGGCTCCCCGAGGTGCGTGAGCAGCAGGCGCAACTGGCCCGTGAGGCTGGCGTGGAGGGATTCTGCTATTGGCATTATTGGTTCGGGAACGGAAAGGAGTTCCTGCAGCGCCCGTTCCGGGAAGTCCTGGAGTCGGGGAAGCCCGATTATCCTTTCTGTCTGTGCTGGGCCAACCATGACTGGTCGACGCGCTCGTGGAAGAACGGCAGAGGAAGAGACATCACCATCGCCAAGCAACTTTATCCGGGCGTAGAGGACTACAAGGAGCATTTCTACCGCTACCTCCCCGCCTTCCGCGACCATCGCTACATCACGGTGGACGGAAAGCCACTGTTCGTTGTTTACGATCCCTATCATTTCCCCGATGTCTCCACGTTTGTCAAGGTATGGCGCGACCTGGCCAGGGACAACGGCCTTCCCGGGCTCTTCCTCGTGGCCATGTGCAACAACACGACGACACTGAAGCGCGACGCCTCCGGCGACATCACGCGCGTGCTTCCCGACCTGAAGAGCAGTGCCGGTGTCTTCAACGACATCCTGGCGTTGGGCTTCGACGGCATCAACTCCTGGGGGAAGTCCCGCGCCGAGATGATTTGCAATGGGAAATACAGCCGCATTCTGCGCACGTTCCTGAATCAGCACGTGCCTTTCATGCCCGCCGCACGATATGATTATCCCAAGGTGGTGAAGGATTTCTTCGCCCCCGAGGACCAGTGGGAGAATGTGTTCCCCACGATTATGCCCCAGTGGGACCGCACGCCGCGGGTGGGGAAGCACGAGGGCATTTATGTCAACGCCACGCCCAAGGCCTTCCAAAGGCATGTGGAGGATGCTATCCGGCTCGTCCGGAACAAGGCGGACGAGCACCGCATCCTTTTCCTCCGCTCCTGGAACGAATGGGGAGAGGGCAACTACGTGGAGCCCGACGACAAATACGGACACGGATGGCTGGACGCCATCAGGGAAGCCTTGCGTTGAGTCATGAGCGGAAAGGAAAGCATGAAGAGGGTTTGCGTCATCACCAACATCGGAGCCCATTACCGCTTCCCGGTGTTCCAGGCGATGGGAAGGCAGCTGGACTGCGCTTTCTATCTCGGCGACCGGATTGACACGCCGTTGAAGACGTTCGACTACAACGCTCTGACAGGCTATCGGGCCACGCTTCACAACGTCTACCTGGCGGGCCACTTCTATTGGCAACGCCACTCCGCCGCGCTGGTTTTCAAGCCTTACGATTATTACATTCTCGACGGCGAGCCCTATTGCCTGTCGTCGTGGGCCATCTTGCTGCTGGCCAAGTTGCGGGGCAAGCAGACCGTGGCCTGGACGCATGGGTTCTATGGTCACGAGCACGGGATAAGAAAACTGGTGAAAAAGGCCTTCTATTCGCTTTTCTCCAAGCTCATGCTCTACAACGAATACGCCATCAACCTGATGGCGCAGATGGGCTTCCCCCGCGGGCGGATGTACTGCATTGCCAACTCGCTCGATTCCGATTGCGAGCATGCCGTCAGGCTCACGCTCAAGCCCACCCGCATCTACGAGGAGCACTTCCACAACCATTACCCCACCCTGATTTATTGCGGGAGAATCCAGAAGCGGAAGAAACTGGAGCTGCTTGTCGACGCCGTCGCCCTCCTGCGAGGACAGGGGCGCATGGTGAACGTCGTCTTCGTCGGCAAGGACACCGATGGCGTCGGCCTGGAGGCCTGTGCCGCCAAGGCCGGACTGGGCGGGCAAGTGTGGATGTACGGCCCGTGCTATGACGATTACATCCTGGGCGAGTTGTTCTATAATGCCGCCGTATGCGTCTCGCCGGGCAACATAGGGCTCACGGTCATCCATGCCCTCTCCTTTGGATGTCCGGCCATCACCCATGACAATCTGAAGGAGCAGATGCCCGAGTTCGAGGCCATCACGCCGGGCGTAACGGGCGACCTGTTCCGGCAGGACGACGTGGCCGATTTGTGCCGCACCATCTGGAAGTGGGCCGGCCAGACCCCGGAGCAGCGGGCACGGACACGCGAAGCCGCCTACAAGGAGGTGGACGGCAAGTGGAACATCCATCACCAGATGGAGGTGCTGGCGGAGGTCATTCTATGAAAGTGCTGATTGTCAATGTCAATTCCCATGAGGGAAGCGTAGGGAAAATCGCCCACGGCCTGCTCGACTTCCTCTCGGCCAGGGGCGACGAGTGCATCCTTGCCTGCAGCGGGCCGCGGGAGTCTCCGGTCAGCGACGGGAGGATAGTGAAGCTGAACACGAAATGGAGCTTCTATTTTTCCGTCATGATGACCAAGCTGGTAGGTTACGAGGGACTTTACAACAAGTATTCCACCGACAAGCTCCTTCGGCTTGTCGACGACTTCAATCCGGATGTCGTGCAGCTGTACAACCTCCACGGCTACTGGATTGACCACTACCGCGTCTTGGAGGCCCTCAAGAAGAGGCGCATCAGCACAGTCTACTCCATGCTCGACGAGTTCCCCTATTTGGGCATTTGCTTCTTCGTCTCTTATCCGGACTATTGCAACAAGTACCAGACCGAGTGCCGCCATTGCGCCCACTTCACGGGGTATAACCGCAATTTGTTCTTCGACCAGTCGGAAGCCGTCTTCAAGCGGAAGAAAAGCATCTACAAGGGATTCTCCAGCCTGGTCTTCACGGGGCCGGAGTATGTGGCGCGGCGTGCCAAGACTTCGGCCCTGACGCGTGGCAACAGGATAGAGACGCTCAACGAGCCCATAGACTACGCGAAGGTGTTCTATCCGCATGACACGAGGCGGCTGCGTGCCGAACTGGGCATTCCGGAAGGAAACAAGGTGGTCGTGACCGTGGCCGACGACCGCCGCCCGCGCAAGGGCGGGGCCTACTTCGTCGACACGGCCCGCCGCCTTGTCCACCGCGAGGACATCACCTTTGTCTTCGTGGGCTGCCGACGCAAGAGGGAGGAGCTGCCGCCCAACATGATTCCTGTGTCCTATGTCCGCTCACAGGATGTCCTGGCGCAGTATTATTCCCTGGCCGACTTGTTCGTGTGTTGCAGTTTGGCCGACACCACTCCCAACACTTGCCTGGAGGCCATGGGCTGCGGCAGTCCGCTCGCGGGCTTCCGCGAGGGCGGCATCCCCTACTGTGCGCCCGAGGGCATCGGCGTCTATGTCGACACGCTCGACACCCAGGGGCTGGCCGAGGTCGTCGCCGGGATGTCTGCCAAGACTCCGGAACGGATAGCCGAGGTCAGAGACTATGCCTTGGCACACTATTCCTTCCCCGTCGTCTTTTCCCGGCTTTATGACATTTACCAGTCGCTCCTTGCCGCCAGGCATGGCGGCCATGCAGGCACGCCGGCGCAAGCAGTACGATAGAATACATGCTAATGTAAAACAACAAAACCCATGATACCTTTTAACAAGCCTTATTGCTCGGGCCGAGAGCTTCAATATCTGGAGGAGGTCTGCCACTCCACCACCATGTCGGGGAATGGCGACTTCACGAAGAAATGCCAGAAGTTTCTGGAAGACAAATACGGATTCAAGAAATGCCTCTTGGCAACCTCGGGAACCGACGCACTTGAGATGTGCGCCATGCTGTGCCGCCTGAAGCCGGGCGACGAGGTCATCGTGCCCTCCTACACGTTTGTTTCCACGGCTTTGGCCTTCCTGCGCGAAGGGGCCAGGGTGGTCTTTGCCGACAGCAGCGCCGAGTCGCCCAACATCGGGCTGGAGCAAATCAAGCCCTTGGTGACCCCACGCACCAAGGTGATTGCCGTGGTGCATTATGCCGGCGTGGCGGTCGACATGG
>CAZVWX010000123.1:0-5668 GCA_964631105.1 uncultured Prevotella sp.
GGATGGCCATGGCCATGTTGTGGCGGATGCGGAACACGGCGCCGAAGGTGTTGGTGCGGAGGCGCAGGTGGGCGTACTGGCGCATGTACTCGAAGCTCTGCCCCTTCTTCTGCATCGGATAGTCGTTGGGGCACGGGCCGTAGACGGCAATCCGCTCCGCCTGCACCTCCACGCTCTGCCCTTTGCCCTGGCTCTCCACCAGCGTTCCCTCAACGCCGATGCAGGCCCCCGTTGTGATGGCCTTCAGCGTGTCGGCGCCGATGGTGTCGGGGCTGGCCACCACCTGTACGTTCTTGATGGTGGACCCGTCGTTGAGCGCGATGAAGTCGACAGCCTTGCTGCTGCGGTGGGAGCGCACCCATCCTTTCACCACAATGCGCTTGCCAAAGTCGGTGCTCCTCAGGGCATCGACGACTTTTGTTCGTTTCATTTCCGTAAGTTTTGTGTCTGTTCTGTTTTTATTCGAAAGCCCCCATGCGCAGCATCTCCACCTCCTTCTCGGTAAGGAAGCGCCAGTCGCCACGGCGCAGGTTCTTCTTGGTGAGCCCCGCGAACTGCACCCGGTCGAGCTTCACCACGCGGTAGCCAAGGCTTTCGAAGATGCGGCGGACGATGCGGTTCTTTCCGCTGTGGATTTCGATGCCCACCTGCTTCTTGTCGTTCTCGTCGGCATAGTCGATGGCGTCGGCGTGCACCTCCCCGTCCTCGAGCGTGACGCCCTCTGAGATTTGCTGCATGTCGTGCGCCGTGACAGGCTTGTCGAGGAAGACGTGGTAGACCTTCTTCTTGAGGAATTTGGGATGGGTGAGCTTGCTGGCCAGGTCGCCGTCGTTGGTGAGCAGGAGCACGCCGGTGGTGTTGCGGTCGAGCCGCCCCACGGGGTAGATGCGCTCCGGGCAGGCATCCTTCACCAAGTCCATCACCGTCTTGCGCTGCTGCGGGTCGTCGCTCGTGGTGACATAGTCCTTCGGTTTGTTCAAGAGCACGTAGACCTTCTTCTCCAGGGTGACAGGCTGGTCTCGGAACATAATCTTGTCCTGGCGCGTCACCTTGGTGCCGAGCTCGGTCACCACGTTTCCGTTCACGCTGACGGCTCCGGCCTGGATGTACTCGTCGGCCTCGCGGCGCGAGCAGAGCCCGGCGTTGGCCATGTATTTGTTCAGGCGGATGGGCTCGTTGGGGTCGACATGCTGCTCCTTGTACTCAATCCGCTTCTTCATGCTGTATTTTGCGTTCGGGTCGTAGTCGGGCGTGTGCTGCCGGTTCTGGTAGCCACGGTTCTGGTAGCCCCCGCGCTGGTAGCCTCCGGGCCGTTGCTGGTAGCCCCCGCGCTGCTGGTAGCCGCCCTGCCGGGGCTGGTAGCCCCCGCGCGGCTGGTAGCCACCCTGACGGGGTTGGTAGCCACCCTGCTGACGGGGCTGATAGCCACCCTGCTGGCGCGGCTGGTAGCCCTCGCCGCTGTTGTAGCGTGGCCGGTAGCCGCCCTGCTGGCGTGGCTGGTAGCCCTCCTGCTGGCCTTCGCGGCCCTCGCGGTTCTGGTAGCCGCCCTGCTGGCGTGGCTGGTAGCCCTCGCCCCGCGGCTGGTAGCCTCCCTGCCGGGGCTGGTAGCCCCCGCGCTGGTAGCCCCCGCGGTTCTGATAGCCCCCCGGCCGTGACTGGTAACCACCCTGCCGGGGCTGGTAGCCCCCGCGCGGCTGTCGGTCCTGCGAGGCTCCAAGCAGTCCGGTCCCGAAGCCTTCGGGCAGGAATCCGCCCTCGCCCTTGGAGCTGCGGTCGGTGTTGTAGGGGCGTGGCGTGTGGATGCGCGGGCGCATAGGCCGCCCGTTGCGGAAGTTCTTAGGAGATGATTCTGCCGGCTGGTAGCCCTCACGGTTTTCTTGCTTGTCGTCCGGCTGCTCTTGTGGCTTGTTTTCTAATTCTGAGTCCATTGTCTGTTCTTTTTGATAGCCTCACGGCTGTGGTAATAAAATAATGTGTTGAAAGTCTTTTGCTTAGTCGTATTTCTCTTGAATCACATTCCCGTGTAGTTGTGCGGCGTGATGGCCATGAGCTCGGCCTTGACGTCGTCGCCCACGTTCAGTCCATTGATGAAATCGTGTATGGTGGTTTCGGTCATTTTCTGGTTGGTGCGCGTGAGGGCTTTCAGCGCCTCGTAGGGGTGCGGGTATCCCTCGCGCCGCAGAATGGTCTGTATGGCCTCGGCCACCACGGCCCACGTGTTGTCGAGGTCGGCGCTGATTTTGTCCTCGTTGAGGATGAGCTTGCGCAGCCCCTTGAGCGTGCTTTGCATGGCGATGATGCCGTGGCCGACGGGCACGCCGATGTTGCGCAGCACGGTGGAGTCGGTCAGGTCGCGCTGGAGCCGGCTCACGGGGAGCTTGGCGGCGAGGAACTGCAGGATGGCGTTGGCCAGCCCGAGGTTGCCCTCGCTGTTCTCGAAGTCGATGGGGTTCACCTTGTGCGGCATGGCGCTCGACCCCACTTCGCCCGCCTTAATCTTCTGCTTGAAGTATTCCATGGAGATGTACATCCAGAAGTCACGGTCCAGGTCGATGATGATGGTGTTGATGCGCCTCAGGGCGTCGAAGACGGCGCCCATGTGGTCGTAGTTGCTGATTTGCGTGGTCCACTGCTCGCGCTCCAGTCCGAGCTTCCCGCTCACGAATCGGTTTCCGAACTCGCGCCAGTCGTAGCCGGGATAGGCCACGTGGTGTGCGTTGAAGTTGCCCGTCGCCCCGCCGAACTTGGCGGTGAACTTGCAGGCGCGTAGCGAGCCGAGCTGCTCGCGCAGGCGGTAGGCGAACACCTCTATCTCCTTGCCCAGGCGCGTGGGCGACGCCGGCTGGCCGTGCGTCTTGGCCAGCATGGCCACGTCCTTCCACTCGCCGGCATACTGCTCCAGCTGCCCGATGAGCTCCTCCACCTGCGGGATGTACACCTCGTGCAGGGCTTCCTTCAGGGCCAGGGGCACGCTGGTGTTGTTGATGTCCTGCGAGGTGAGGCCGAAATGGACGAACTCCTTGTAGGCATCCATGCCGCCGATTTGGTCGAACTGCTCCTTGATGTAGTATTCCACGGCCTTGACGTCGTGGTTGGTAATCTTCTCGATGTCCTTCACGCGGCGCGCACCCTGCTCGTCGAAGTCGCGGTAGATGTCGCGCAGACGGCCGAAGAGGGCGTGGTCGAAGCCCTTGAGCTGCGGCAGGGGCAGCTCGCAGAGCGTGATGAAGTATTCAATCTCCACCCGGATGCGGTACCGGATGAGGGCATACTCGGAAAAGTAGCCGGCCAGGGGCTCCGTCTTGCCGCGGTAGCGTCCGTCGATGGGCGAGATGGCTGTCAGTGTGTCCAAGTTCATTGCAAAATCTCTTTTAGGGTGCAAAGTTACGAATTATAATTAAAATCCCTTTGTGATGAACTGATAAATATCTTTAAAAGTCACCATCCCGAGGGCTTGACGGGCTGTATGGTTCCGTCGGGATTGAAGTGCATGGGGTCGATGCACACCTCGCGGTGCACTCCGGGCTGATAGTGCAGATAGGCCTTGTTGATGCGGTGGTAGACGATGTACCACTCGTCCTTGCCCGGCACCTGCACCACCGAGTTGTGGGCCGTGCCGTAGATGTCGTGCGCGGGGTCCTGCCGCAGCACGACGGGCTCTGCCGCCACCTCGATGGGCCCGAGCGGCGACTCCGCCGTGCCGTAGGCCACATGGTAGTTGGGCGAGCCCGTGTCGTCGACCGACCACATGAAGTAGTATTTCCCGTTGCGGAAGAACACGTAGGTGCCCTCGCGGTAGGCATAGTCGCGCAGGCTTCCGCCCTTGGGCGTGAGCACGGTCACGGTGGAGGCCTTCACGCTCTTCATGTCGGCGTTGAGCTCGGCCCCGGCCATGTAGCCGTTGCCCCAGTAGAGGTAGCACTTGCCCGAAGCGGGGTCCTGCATCACGTCGACGTCGATTTGCTGGCCTCGCGCGCCCTCCGGCGTGCTGCCCACCACGACGCCGAGGTCGCGGAAGGGTCCCGTGGGACTGTCGCTCACGGCCACGCCGATGGCCTTCCGCGCCGTGTCCTTGGGCTTGGCGCTGTAGTAGAGGTAGTAGGTGTACTTGGGCTTCTTCCCCTTGGTCTTCATCTCGATGGCCGCCGGGGCCCAGAGGTTTCCGTCGGCCCAGGCCACCTGGGGACTCTTGGCGTCGAGCACGACGCCCTCGTTGCGCCACTCCTTCAGGTCGGCCGACGAGAAGCAGTAGTACTGCCACCCACCCCACCCAGGCTTGCCGTCGGTGGTGGAGTAGATGTAGTATCGTCCCGTCTTCTCGGAGTAGAGGATTTCGGGGTCGGCGTGGAATCCCGGCAGGATGGGGTTGCCGGGGGCGCTCACGCCCCTCGTCGTGGGTGGTATGGGCTGGATGGTGCCGTCGGCGCGATAGGCCATGGGCTCGATGACGACGCTGCGGTGCCAGCTGTCGCCGTCGCTGAGCGCCCCGTTGTGCGAGATGAAGAGCCACTGGTCGTGATAGTCCACGATGGCCGGGTGGGTGGTGTTGCTGTTGCCCGCCGTCTCGCTGATGACGCCCTGCGCCGTCCACGGCCCCATGATGCTGTCGGCCGTGGCGTAGGCTATCTTCTCGGGCCAGCCGCTGGCATAGGTGAGGTAGTACTTGCCCTGGTACTTGTGCACCCAGGGGGCCTCGGTGAAGGGGCAGCCGCCGTCGATGCGCACTTGCCTCACCGGGCCGTCGAGCTCGGTCATGCTGTCCTTCAGCCTTGCGATGTAGCATTCCCGGTTCCCCCATATAATATAAGGAGTGCCGTCGTCGTCGGTGAAGATGGCCGGGTCGATGCAGGCCCAGCTGTGCTTGGACGCGAAGCAGTCGGCATTGGTGAGCAGCGGATGTCCCAGGGCGTCCTTGTAGGGGCCAGTAATCTTGTCGCTCACGGCCACGCCGATGCCCTGCGTGTTGGTCGACACAAACCAGTAGTACCTTCCCCCGCGCTTGGCCACGTGGCCCGCATAGGCCTGCTTGCGGGTGGCCCAGGCGAAGTCGGTGACGCGCAGGGGCGTGGGGTGCTGCGTCCAGTGGCGCAGGTCGTTGGTGGAGAAGAGCTGCCAGTCGCGCATGGCGTAGCCGTTGTGCGGGCCCTCGGCGTCATGGCCGGTGAAGAGCCAGAGCGTGTCGTTCTCCACCAGGGCGGCGGGGTCGGCGGTGTGGATGTGCGTGAAGAGGGGGTTGCCTGTGGCCAGGAATGTCTTGGGGAGCGAGTCCGTCTGGGCGGTGGCGGGCGCCGGGGCGGCGAGCGTCAAGGCCAGCATGGCCGCCCCCAAGGAGCCTGAAAAGCGTGACGTGTAGAGAGCCATGAACAGTTGGTGTTGTGATTTGTGCGACAAAGATACGCAAAAAAGGCGAGACGAGGGCAAGCAAACGGATAATTCTTTGTTATTTTGCGGGCAGCTTGCAAACAGGAGCCTTTTCCGGCAAGGGGAGCCACGCATCCACATTCACCCACCCTTGCGGAACGATTGCCACATGCATGTGGCGGAAAGGAAGGGGGGAGGGCCTTGTTCTCCATCAAGAGAGGCCGGCTCGCATTGTCAACTATTCGGAGACGAATTCCAAGAACGGCCTTCTTGCAATGTGTAAGCGGCCTTCTTGGCATCGAAGAAG
>CAZVWX010000124.1:0-5643 GCA_964631105.1 uncultured Prevotella sp.
GCCACCTCGCCCGTCATGGTGTTCTCGTTGTCGCTCGATGTCACCACGAGGGTGTTGCCCTCCACCCGGAAGAGGAAGCAATCCAGGATGGGAATGGAGTTTTTGCTGTTGATGACTCGCGATAGGATGTTGAGTTGGCTGCTCAGTGCCGAGCTGGATAATGTAAATCTCATGGGTTTATGTTTTTATTTTAAGTTTTCCTTGGTTTTCGAATCCGAGCTTTTCTTTGCTTTCAAAGTACAAAAATAGAAATTTTTGCCGACATGCGCAAAAAATATCCCTTAAAGTTTCCTTTTTTAAATCTATTTTGTTAATTTCGCAGTTGAAATGGAAAACTTCAAAAAAAGATTATTATATGGAATTACAAGGAAAAGTTATCGTGGTGCTGCCTGAAAGAAGCGGTGTCTCGGCCCGCGGCGAGTGGAAATCGCAGAGTTACGTCATCGAGACGCATGAGGCTTACCCCAAGCAGATGGTGTTCGATGTGTTTGGCGCCGACCGCATCGCCCAGTTCAACATCAAGTCGGGTGATGAGATTACCGTTTCGTTCGACATCACGGCCCATGAATACAACGGGCGGTGGTATAACAACATCCGGGCTTGGAACGTGGTGAAGACCGACCCCGCCAGCGTGCCCCAGGCAGGGGTCGCAGCCGGAGGCCAGGCTCCCTTCCCCCCTCAGCAGCCGGCTCCCCAGCAGCCTTCCCAGCAGCCCGCCGCGGGCAGCACGGCTCCGTTCCCGCCCCAGCAGCCTGCTGCGGGCGACAACGGGAGCAACGACGACCTGCCCTTCTAGGAATTGATTCTCGCGGATGGGGAATGGCTTTGTCCGCAATGCGAAAAGCGGTGGAATGCTCTTATGGGAGTGTTCCACCGCTTTTTCGTTCGTATTCTCCTGACTTCGTCAATGATTCACCCTTCTCTCAGCACTTCGGGCACCAGGGCTTGAGCTCCTTGAAGAAGTCATGCCCCTTGTCGTCGACGAGGATGAAGGCGGGGAAGTCCTTGACCGTGATTTTCCATACGGCCTCCATGCCCAGCTCGGGGTATTCCACGCACTCGATGCTCTTGATGTGCTCGTCGGAGAGCACGGCCGCCACGCCGCCGATGGTGCCGAGATAAAATCCGCCATGCTTCTTGCACGCGTCGGTCACCGTCTGCGTGCGGTTGCCCTTGCCTATCATCACGAGGCTGGCTCCGTTGGCTTGGAACTCGTCCACGTAGGGATCCATGCGGTTGGATGTCGTCGGCCCCATGGAGCCACAGGGCTTGCCCTGGGGCGTCTTGGCCGGCCCGGCATAGAGCACGGGGTATTTCTTGAAGTATTCGGGCAGCCCTTGTCCGGCGTCGAGGCGTGCCTTCAGCTTGGCGTGGGCGATGTCGCGGGCCACGATGATGGTGCCGTTGAGGCTCACGCGTGTGGAGACGGGATACTTTGTCAGTTCGCGGCGCACGGCGTCGATGCCCCTGTCCAGGTCGATGACGATGCCCTGCGTGCCCTCTCCGGCGTGGCGGTACTGCTCGGGGATGAGCTCCGAGGGGTTGGTGTCCATCTTCTCCAGCCAGATGCCGTCGCGGTTGATTTTGGCCTTGATGTTCCGGTCGGCCGAACAGCTCACGCCGATGCCGATGGGGCAGCTGGCTCCGTGGCGCGGCAGGCGCACCACGCGGATGTCGTGTGCGAAGCTCTTGCCGCCGAATTGTGCTCCGAAGCCGATGCGGTGGGCCTCGTCGAGGAGCTTGGCCTCCAGGGCGGTGTCGCGGAAGGCGCGCCCCGTCTCGTCGCCCGTCGTGGGCAGTCCGTCATAGTATTTGATGGAGGCCAGCTTCACGGTGAGCAGGTTCTTCTCGGCCGAGGTGCCGCCGATGACGATGGCGATGTGGTAGGGCGGGCAGGCGGCGGTGCCCAGGCTTCTCATCTTCTCGACGAGGAACGGCACGAGCGTGCCCTCATTCTGGATGGTGGCCTTGGTCATCGGGTAGAAGTAGGTCTTGTTGGCCGACCCGCCGCCCTTGGCCACCATGACGAAGCGGTACTCCTCGCCCTCGGCGGCCTCGATGTCGATTTGCGCGGGCAGGTTGCACTTGGTGTTCACCTCGTCGTACATGTTGAGCGGGGCGTTTTGCGAGTAGCGCAGGTTGTCGGTGGTGAAGGTGTTGAAGACGCCCCGGCTCAGCGGCTCGGCGTCGTCGAAGTCGGTCCACACACGTTGCCCCTTTTCGGCGTGGATGATGGCCGTGCCCGTGTCCTGGCAGAAGGGGAGCACCCCCTTGACGGCCGTCTCGGCGTTGCGCAGCAGGGTGAGGGCCACGTACTTGTCGTTGTCGCTGGCCTCGGGGTCGGAGAGGATGGCCGCCACCTGCTCGTTGTGCTTGCGCCGCAGGCAGAACTCCACGTCGTGGAAGGCCTCCTGCGCCAGCAGGGTGAGTGCCTCGGGGCTCACCTTCAGGATTTCCTTTCCCTCGAAGGTGGCCGTGCTGACGCCCTCCTTCGACAGCAGCCGGTATTCGGTTTCATCGGCTCCGGTCTGGAACATCGGCGCATACTTGAATTCTACAGTTTTGCTCATAATGTTTTATCTATTTGTTTAATAACCAAAAATTTCATCGGTTGTGAGCCTCCTCACCGGGCCTGTTTTCTCCAACGCCTTCATGTCGAGCTCCTTCTCGTTGCCGAGGATGATGTATCGGTAGGGCTTGTGGGCGACGGTCAGCCTGGCAAAGTCCACGATGTCTTGGAGCTTGAGCTTGGGCAGGGCCTCATAGACGGTCTTGTTCAGGTCGTAGCCGAGGCCCAGCTTCTGTGCGGCGAGGCAGGCGTTGAGTATGGCGAACTTGGTGGTGCGTGCCGTGGCCAGGCTCTTGGTGAGCGACTGGCGTGCCAGCTCGAATCCCGCCTCTCGCTCGGGCATGCTGTCGAGCAAGGTGTTGAACTCGTCCACGCAGTCCATCATCTTGTCGTTTTGCGTGATGATGAAAGTGTTGAAGCACTCCTTGTCGGCCTTCCGTGCCGGCTGCGAGTACCATGCGCTGGCGCTATAGGCCAGTCCGCGGGCCTCACGCAGCTCCTGGAAGACAATGGCGTTCATGCCACCGCCGAAGTATTCGTTGAAGAGCTGCTCCACGGCCGCGTTCCCGGGCTTCCATTCCCGGTTCTCGTTGTGGTATTGCACCATGTAGATGTTCTTGGCGTCGTAGGGGGCGATGAGCACCTCGGGGGCGGGCGTCGTCTCTCGCGTGTAGCGCCGTGCCTCAGTCAGACTTGCGTCCGTCTTGCCTTCGAAGGCGTTTTGCGAGGCCAGCTTGGTGAAGTTCCTCAGCGGTGTGGGGCCATAATATAATAAGGTGTAGTTGCCCAGGTGGGCGAGCAATCCGAGCAGTTCCTGCGGGTCGGTGCTTTTGAGCTCGCTTTCCGGCATGACGTTGCGGGTGGGGTTGTAGGGGCCGTAGCATCCGTAGTCGCGCAGGGCGGCGAAGTTGCTCCGCTGGCTGCTCTTGTTGTCCTCGCGCGATTTCTCCACCAGGGCCACGAATCGGCCGAAGCTGGCCGTGTCGGCCTTGGCGTTGGTGATGTAGTCCTTGAGCAGCGAGAGCGCCTGGGGCATGTTTGCGTTGAGGCCGCTCAGGGTGAAGCGGGTCTCGTCGGCACCGACGCTGATGTCGAAGTCGCACGCCAGGCGGAAGAAGGCGTTCTTGATGTCGCTGGCCGATAGCTTCGGCGTGCCCACATACTCAAGGTAGGAGGCCGCCATGTCCAGTCGCCTGCTGTTCTCGGAGCCCACGGGGAAGACGAAGCTCAGGCGGAACAGGTCGTCCTCGTTGTTCTGCTTGTAGAGAATCCTCGCGCCCTGCTTTGTCTTGGCGACGGCCAGGTCGTTGTCGAAGTCGAGGAAGACGGGCTGTATGGGCGTGGGCGTGTTGTGCGTGATTTCCTCCAGGAAGTCGCTGTGCTTGTCGTTGTTGGTGGGGATGGGCGTGATTTGCGGCTTGTCGATTTTGTGGATGGTGGTGTCGTTGTCCTGTATCTTGAGCACGCAGGCGTAGTTGTCGGCGAAGTGGCGTCGGGCGAAGTCGGCCAGCTGCTGCTTGGTGATGCCGGCGCGTCGGCCGAGGCGCGTCACCACCGTCGCCCATTCCTCCCCGTTGATGAAGGCGTCCTTCATGATTTCGGCCCGCTGGCGGTTGTTGTCGAGCGAGCGGAAGAAGTCGAGCCTCTCGTTGGCCACCACGGCGGGGATGAGCCGGTCGTCGAAGTCGCCGCGCTTCAGCTTGTCCATCTCGTCCAGGAGGAGCCTTCTCACCTCGCCCAGGCTCTGCCCCTTGCCCGGCATTCCGGCAAGGATGAACTCGGTGTAGTCGGTCATCGCGTTCACATACGCCACGGCCTGCAGCACCTTCATGGGCTGGTTCAAGTCGACGTCGAAGAGTCCCGCCTTGCCGTTGTGGAGCACGTCGGCGATGAGCTCTAGCGTGTCCGTCTGTAGCGACGCCGCCTTGTCGAACTTCCACCCCATCATGACGTTCTCGGCCTCCAGTCCCGCCACGGTGGTGTCGGCGTGCTGCCTCAGGTCGGCCACGGGGGCGTATTCCGGGCGCGAGAGAGTGGCGTTGGGTTTCCACGCGCCGAAGTACTTCTCGATGATGGCCATCGTGGAGTCGGGGTCGAAGTCGCCGGCCATGACGATGGCCACGTTGTTGGGCACGTAGTATCGGTTGAAGTAGTCCTTGATGTTGGTGATGCTGGGGTTCTTCAGGTGTTCCTGCGTGCCGATGGTGGTCTGCGTGCCATAGGGATGGGTGGGGAAGAGCTCCTTCTCCAGCGCCGCCCACTCCTTGCGGCTGTCGCTCGCCAGCCCGATGTTGTACTCCTCGTAGACGGCCTCCAGCTCCGTGTGGAAGCCGCGGATGATCATGTTCTGGAAGCGGTCGGCCTGCACGCGCGCCCAGTTCTCCACCTCGTTCGAGGGTATGTCCTCCACATAGCAGGTCTGGTCGTTGCTCGTGTAGGCGTTGCTGCCCTCCGAGCCCATCGAGGCCATCATCTTGTCGTACTCGTTGGGGATGTTGTATTGTGCGGCCAGCTGCGAGATGGAGTCAATCTCGTGGTAGTAGGCCTTCCGCCGGGCGGGGTCGGCCAGCGTGCGGTAGGTCTCGAACCGCTGCTCGATGGAGTCGAGCAGGGGCCGCTCGGCCTCGTAGTCGGACGTGCCGAACAGCCTTGTGCCCTTGAACATCAAGTGCTCCAGGTAGTGGGCCAGCCCGGTGGTCTCCTTGGGGTCGTTGCGCGACCCCGTGCGCACGGCGATGTAGGTCTGCAGGCGGGGCTTCTCCTTGTTCACGCTCATATAGACTTTCAGCCCGTTGGCGAGCGTGTAGATGCGCGTGTGCATCGGGTCGCCGGGCACCGACTCGTATGCGCCGCCCTTGGCCGGGACGGGCAGGGAGAGTGCGGCCAGGGCCATTGTCATCACGATGATTCTCAGTCGTTTCATATTTTCCTTGATTTTTTTTAAAAGAAGGCTGTCATGTTCTCATTTCACCGTTTTCAGGAAGTTGCCGAGCGTGTCCTCGCCGATGTCGCCCAGGCGGAACTCCTTTTCGGCGTCGAGGGCGATGGCCTTCAGCCAGGTCTCCCGCGCGGTG
>CAZVWX010000125.1:0-5635 GCA_964631105.1 uncultured Prevotella sp.
CATGCTGACGGAGCCCCCATCGTGTTGATGGCCGGTGGCCGCAGCCCCGTGCCGGGCGGGCTGAGGCGCTATTTCCCCCGGCTGAGATACTTGTAGTATTCCGTGGCGGCCAGGAGGAAGGCCCCCACGCCGAAGTTGGCCTGCGAGCGGGCGTCGACCGTCTGCCCCGGGATGGCGCGCTCGCCGATGGGCTGCACGTAGCCCACGCTGCCGTCGGGCTGCACGGCCACGCGCATCAGGTAGAGCCACGCGCGGTGGGCCACCTTGGCATAGTCGGCCTCGGCGAGCAGGCCGTGGTTCATGCCCCAGTAGAGGCCGTAGGTGAAGAAGGCCGTGCCGCTGGTCTCGCGCCCGGGAGCCTGGGCGGGGTCCATCATCGAGCGCGTCCAGAATCCGCCGGGCTGCTGCAGCCGCGCCACGGCGGCCGCCAGCCGCTGGAACTTCTTCACGAAGAAGTCGTAGTGGCGGTAGGTCTCGGGCATGTCCTGCAGCACCTTGGCCAGTCCGGCCAGCACCCGGCCGTCGCCCCGCGCCCAGAAGTCCTTCTGCCCGCTTTGCGTCGTGTGTTTGGGATAGACATACTTGCCGTCGCGGAAGTAGAGCCCCGTCTCGCCGTCGAGCATGATGCTGTCGCTGTAGAGCAGGTTGTCGTAGAGCTTGTCGAGATATTTCTCGTCGCCCGTCATCTTGTACATCTTCGTCATCACCGGCATCACCATGTAGAGGGCGTCGGCCCACCACCAGTAGTCGTGCTGGGGGCTGTCGGCCTCGTAGCCCATCACCTCCAGGGCGCGCGCCACGCGCGGGTCGGCCATCATCTTCGGGCCGTAGCCGCCCTGCTCGCGGGCCACGATGTCGAGGTAGGTCTGGAAGCAAATCTGCCAGTCGCCGAAGAGCACGTGCTGCTGGTCCTCGCCATACTGGCGGTACTTCCACTTCTTCGGGTCCTTCTCGGTGGCCCCCGTCCAGTGGTTGTGCTCGGCCCACGCCTTCGAGTAGGCCAGCCAGCGCTTGTTGCCGGTGAGCTCCACGGCGGCCATGTTGCCCGTGTGGTAGGCGGCGTCGTCCCAGAAGGCGCGTGTCTCGGGGCTGTGCTGCTGCCAGTAGTCGTTCACCTTATATATATAGGCCATCACCTTCGATCGCCGGGAGGCCTGTGCGGGCGCGGCCAGCAGCGCCAGGGCCAGGGCCAGGAGCATGATTCTCTTCATCGTCATCTTGTTTTCGTGCATCGTTGTTGTTGTTTTCCGCCGGCGTCAGAATCTGTCGCGCGTTGCAATCTTGTCAGTCCACATGTGGTCCTTGGGGAAGTCGTCGCCGTTCCAGGCCTTCACCTGCGTCCAGGGCTGTGCGGGGTCAGTCCAGAAGGGGTCGTCGGCGGGCAGTCCGAGGGGCATGAAGGTGAGCGAGGCCATGTATTCGCTGCCGTTGTTGGTGTACCAGTCGGCCACGTTGGGCTGGTGGCCGCAGAAGCCGATGTTGAGGAATCCCTTCTCGTTGTAGTTCTGGTGGCCGTCCCACATGCGGTGCATCACCTGCGTCAGCGCGGCGCGCACCTGTCCGTTGGCCAGCTCCTTGGGCAGCTTGCGTTGCCAGGCCAGCAGGGCCAGCGGCTGCATGGCGGCGTTGCGGTAGGGAATGCTGCGCCCGAAGACGGGGAAGGTGCCCTCGGGCGAGATGAACCGCTCCAGCACGATGGCGTATTTCTGGCATCGGGCCAGCTCGCGGTCGTAGTATTTCTGGTAGTCCAGTCGGGTGTAGGCCTTGGCGTCGGCCATGGCCTGCAGGGTTTCCAGATACATCGGGTGGAAGACGTAGGAGCTGTAATAGTTGAACGCGAAGTCGGGGCCGTCGCTGTACCAGCCGTCGCCGGTGTACCACTCCTCCATCTTCCGGCACGCCGAGTTCACGCGGTACTGGTCGTAGGGGGCCCCGGCCTTGGCCATCATGCTCTCGATGGTCGACGAGAAGAGCAGCCAGTTGGTGTAGGGCGGGTCAATCTTGCGCAGCCCGCGGAACTCCTTCAGATAGCGTTGCTTGGTCGTGGTGTCGAGGGGCTCCCAGAGCGTCTGCCAGGCCCTGAGGAAGCTCTCGGCGATGTAGGCCGCGTCGACGAGGTTCTGCCCGCCGATGCCCCAGCACAGGTAGTCGGGGCTCTGCGGGTCGACGGCGTTCTTGTAGCTTTGCAGGGCCCACTCGCGCAGCTGCTTGCGGCGGAGGCCCTCCGGTGTGCCGTCGTCGGGCAGCGAGAGCCACGGGGCGATGCCGGCCATGAGGCGGCCGAAGCACTCCATGTAGGCCACCTTGCGGTTGCGGTTGTCGAAACTTGGAGAGAACTCCATCTGCATGTTCTTCTGCAGCGTGCCCCGGGCCATGTTCTCCAGCACGGGCTGTGCCATCTGCCAGGCCTGCTCCACCCAGTAGTCGCGGTCGGACTGCTGCGCCTTCTTCCTGCCCGATGCGGGCAGGGCGAGGGCCAGGAGCAGCAGGCCGGTGATGATGCTTGTGGTTTTGTTCATGTGTGAGGTTATGATAAACTTGGAATGGTTGTTTTCACCCCACAAAGATAAGGATAAAATTGCAAATCAGCAAGCAATGTTGTGTGAAAAGATGGCCCGCGACGCAAGAAACGCAGGAACCGCCGCGCCGCCGGCCCGTGGGCGGTCCGGGCTGGCGGGGCCTTGCGCCCCGGGTTGTCCGCCCCCGGGGCTAGTCCCACGCGTCCCAGATGCTCTTGCGGTGGCTAATCCACTCGTAGGCGCTGGGGCCGTCGTCGATGCTGTCGGTGGGAGCCGCGGGCGGCTCCGCGGGGGTCTCCTTGGCGTTGGCCGTGCCGTCCTCCTGCGTCCAGGTGATGAGCCACGAGGGGTTCTCGTCGTCCAGGAGCAGTTCTTTCAGAATCACCCGCTCGGTGTGTGGGGTGGTGTATGCTTTCCTCTTGGTTTCCATTTCGTTCGGTTGGTGTGTGTTGTGATTCTTTATTTCCGCACATATTTGCGGCCCTTGGCCACGACGACGCCCTTGTAGCCGCCGTCCACGCGCTGCCCCGCGAGGTTGTAGGCCGGCTGCGCCGCGCCGTCGGTCGTGTCGGCTTCGAGGGTGCCGATGCGTGTGAGGGTGCCGTCGCCGTTGTCGATGTCCACGCCGATGGCCTTGGCCGGGCTCGTCGCGGTGACGTCGGAGAAGGTGAAGTATCCGCGCGTGGTGTTCACCGTGGAGTGGCCGGCGCTGCGCTTGAGCACGTTGTTGCCCTTCAGGTAGAAGCACGACGCGTCGAGCGTGCCCTTCTGGTTGGAGTAGCTGCCGTGGAAGGTGGCCGTCTTCCCGTCGACGGGCTCGGTGGTGTCGTCGGCGAGCGTCGAGGTCTGCACGTCCACGGCGATGAAGGCCGGGTTGGCCACGTTCTGGCCGGCCATGACGAGCACGGGCGTGTTGGCCGTGGTGGTGCCGGTGAAGGCTTTGAACTTCAGCGACTTGCCGTCGTAGCTGTCAATCTTGCACACCTTCACGTCGTCGCCGAAGCGCAGCTTCAGCTCGTCGTTGCCGATGCCGGCGGGCAGCACCAGCGTGCTCCAGATGCCGGCGCTGAAGGTGCGGTTGGTCACCCACAGGTCGGCGTCGCTGTTCACCGTCGAGGTGTAGTCGGTGTTGCAGTCCAGCTCGTCGGCGATGGTGAAGTAGCCGCTGTAGCACGTGTAGTAGGGCTGGCCCGCGGAGGTGAACTGCACGTTGGCCTTGTCCAGGGCCGAGCCCTCCACGCGCGTGAAGGTCTTCACAAGGCGGCAGGGGGCGGATGCTGTGCCGACATACGAGAACGCCTGGCTCGTATTGGTGGCGGTGGAACTTGCAAGCGAATTGTTGCCGACAGTCAGCGTCTGCAAGGCGTCGCAATACCAGGCAAATTGGTTGACGTTGACTTGGTCGGCAAACGTAAAGTTGCTGATGTCCAGACTTTTGATGCCCCTGCATCTTAGAAACATCTGGCTCATGTCTTTCACTTTCTCTGTGGTGAATGAGCTGGAAAAGACAATACTGGTGAGTCCCTCCATACAATTACTGAACATTCCGCTCATGTTGGTTACGTTGCCCGTGTTGAAGGAGGAAAGGTCAATTTTACCAAGACTGTGGCATCCATAAAACATATAATTCATGTCCGTCACCTTCTCCGTGTTGAAGCTGGACAAGTCCAAGCTCCGTAAGGCAAAGCAGTCATAAAACATATGAGCCATGGTGGTTACGTTGGCCGTGTTGAATTTCTCCGACAAGGCAAGCGTCTGCAATCCCTGACAGTCTTGGAACATATATCCCATGCTGGTAACATTTTGTGTGTCGAATCCACTCAAGTCAAGCGATGCTAACTTGACGCAAGTTTGAAACATGGAAGACATGTCCTGGACATTTTGAGTGTTGAAACTGGTAAGATTCAGCGTTCCCAAATTTCTACAATTAAGGAACATACGACTCATGTTTGTAACTTTGGAGGTGTTGAATTTGCTCACGTCGAGGGTCGTGAGGCCTGTACAACCACTGAACATCTCCTGCATTTGGGTGACCTGCTGCGTGTCGAAGCTGCTCAAATCGAGCGTGGACAACGACGTGCAGTTCCAGAACATGTTTCTCATGTTGGTGACTTTGGCCGTATTGAAGTTGCTCAAATCGAGCGAGGCCAGGTTGGTGCAGCCGCTGAACATGTACTGCATGTCGGTGACATTGGACGTATCGAACCCGCTGACATCCAAGGTGGTAAGCGAGGAACAGCCTGCAAAAAGGCGATACATGTCGGTCACCTTCGCAGTGCTCAGGTTTTCAATGCCCTCGATGGTGGCCAGATTGCTCAAGTCGGAAAACCAGCCGTGCATCGTGGTAGGCTCCAGTTTCTCATCCGTGCCGTCGGGTTTGACAAACACCACCTTGGTGATGGCCTTGCGGCCCGCCCATGCCGGCCCGCTGGTGTCATAGGAATAATAGCCTTCACCCGCCTCAGACGAGCCCTTCAGCGTGCCCGTCATGCTTCCCTCGAACTGGAGCGTGTAGGTCTCGCCGTCGTCGTTGAGTATCAGATGGGCATAGCAGGGGGAAGCCATTGCCCCCATCGGGGCCAGCGCCGTCATTGCGACGAACATCCACAAAATTCTTTTTATTCTCTTCATGATAAAACGATTAATCGATTGTTGGCGACAGACATCCGGAACACCGCAGCGCCTCCGAATGTTTGACGGCGCAAATATACGAAAAAAGTGCAAGAATCCGCGGGGGGGGTGTTAAACATTCATAAAAGTGGCGAAATAAGCACCAGGATGGGGCTTTTCCGCATGGCGCGGCCCCTGCAAGGGGGGCATGCGTCCGCCACGGCCCCCCAGCAAGGGGGCACGCGCCGCAACACAAGCAGGCACACGCCGCCACGCAAGGAGATGTCGCCACAACGCAAGAAAATGCCGGTTGGCAGGCGGCATAGGCCTGGGCCGCCGGCACGCGCGACCCGCTTCCTTTGTCAACTATTCTCCCATCGATTTCAAGAACGGCCTTCTTGCCATGCGTAAGCGGCCTTCTTGGCATCAAAGAAGGCCGTTCTTCGAGGCCAAGAAGGCCGTTCTTCGGACCGAAGAAGGCCGTTCTTCCAATTGACCCCCTATTT
>CAZVWX010000126.1:0-5597 GCA_964631105.1 uncultured Prevotella sp.
GGATGCCTCGGGCAACACCGTGGCCACGATGAACACCAACACCGGCGCATGTTACCATCAGAACAAGACAGACAACATCGTCGACTGCTACTACAAGGGCAGCGACGCCACCACGCTCACCATCAGCGGGGGCAGCTACACGCCCTACTTCGCCGTGGCCGTGGCCGACCCATCCGAACTGGTGGCCGAGTCGGCCATCACCTTCTCGCTGGGTTCGCAGGAGGCCGAGGGCGTGCTGCCTGATGGCGGCAAGGCCGAGGTGGGCACCACCTACACGCTGCCCGTGAACCACACACTCTATGTGGAGGGAAAGACTCTTACGGGATGGACCGACGGCACCAACACCTACAAGCCAGGTGAGGAAATCACCGTGCCCGAGAGCGACCTTGCACTCACGGCCGTCTTCACCGACAATACCGTCAGCTTGGCCGACCGCACCGAGGAGACCACCTTACTCTTCGATTTCCAACGCAAGAACGGGGCTCCCACGTTGTCCTACCAGCACAAAAATGGCATCTATGTCACGCAAGCCACCGTCAATGGCGAAACCATCGACGTGAAGCTCGACTTCGACACGTCGAACGGAAAAATTGCCAACGGTGCCTGGAACGACTGGTGCCAGATGAATGGCGGCACCATCCTCACCATTCCCTCGTGCAAAGGGGCCACGGTGAGCATGGAGGCTTATGCCAAAATCACGACGACCACCATCGACGGGCAGTCCGACTATGAGCAGGGCAATACCATCAGCTATGTCGTGGCCAACACCGCCGAGACCATCAACATCGTCATTGGCGACGGGTCCTACTACCGCTATGTGCGCGTCGTGCTTCCCGTGGTGAAACCTGCGGGCAAGACCTACACCAACGAACCGGCCACCGTGGAGTACCCGTTTGCGGGCAACACCACCGCCGCGGCCGTCATCACTCCCGAGGATGCCGTCTCGCTGGCTTCGTTCGCCGCAGGGAGCGACTTTGAGGAAGGAAGTGGTTCGGCCGACGGCATCGCCTTCGCAACCTTCAAGCCCGTAGGCGGCCAGACAAATGGTCCGGGCGAGAGCAACAAGCTGGAGTGGAGCGTCAAGCCCGCCAAGGGGCTGACCTTCACCCCGACCAAGGTGTCGGCCAACGTGCGCCGTTTTGGCACCGATGGTGGAAACATCGATGTCAAGGTGGTCAACGACGAGGGCAAGGAGGTGACGCTTGCGACCGGACTCATCCCGCGCCGCAACAACAAGACCATGGAGACTGACGGCAAGGCCAGCACCGGCATGGTGATAGAGAGCTTCTCGCTCGACGTGCCCGACTCGCTTGCCACGACCGAGGGTCTCAAGCTGGTTTGCTACCTCTATGGATTGGGCGATACGAAGACGGTCGGCTTCAACGACGTGAAGATTGACGGCACCGTCAGCGGTACGCTCGTCGATGTGGCCAGCTACACCTTCGAGGCCGTCGCCGACCCCGCCGATGCCGCCTCCATCACGGTGTATCCCGCCGCTGAGGAGTATGACGAGGGCACCGAGGTGAAGGTGACCGCTACGCCGAAGTTCGGCTACCATTTCGTCAACTGGACTGATGCCGAGGGCAATGTCATCGGCACGGACAATGTTGTCAACTACACCGTGAACGCAGCATCCACCATCACCGCCCACTTCGAGACCGTGAAAACCTACGCCCTCGACTACCAGGTGAGCGGCGGAGCCGCCGACTACATGGTGCAGGTGAGCCCCGCCCCGACGCAGGTGGACGGCAAGAACATGTATGAGGAAGGCACCGAGGTGACCCTCACGGCTTCCAGCAACGACATCCTCACCTTCACCAACTGGAGCGACGGGCAGACGTCGGGCGAGATTTCCATCACCATGGATGGCGACAAGGCCATCACGGCCGAATATAGCGCCATCGACTTCATCGCCGCCTGGGACTTCTACCGCACGGGTGGCAGCGGCCGCAAGGCCGACTTCTACAGCGAGGGCAACGACGCCGACCAGCTCGTGCTCCGCACCGAAGACGGCACCACGTCGGGATGGCTCGACAAGAGCCAGCAGGCCGCCGGAGGATACGAAGGTCGCCCCGCCGCCGTCAGCTGGCGCGACGGTGTGGCCATCGGCACCTACTACTGGCAGACCAAGGTGGACGCCTCCAACTTCACCGACATCAAGGTGAAGAGCGGTATGCTCTACAACTACAACGCCTATACGGTCTACAACGTCGACTACTCGCTCGACGGTGAGAACTGGACCACCATCGGCTCCATCCACATGCCGGGAACGAAGGCATGGACTGACTCCACCTTCGCCCTGCCCGCCGACGCCAACAACCAGAAGGAACTCTACATCCGCTGGAAGGCCGACACGACGTCGCCCATCGACGGCACCGAGTCGGAGAAGGACGGCAACAGCATTTCGCAAATCTACATCCTCGGCACCGAGAAGCTTGTCGACGACGGCAAGGCTCCCCAGCTCGTCAGCACCGTTCCCGCCGACAAGGCCGACAACGCTTCGGCCAACGGCAAGATTGTGCTCACCTTCGACGAGAAGGTGAAAGTGGCCGACGGCACTGAGGCCACGTTGGGCGACCAGACGCTCACGCCCGCCGTGTCGGGCAAGACCGTCACCTTCGAGTACAAGGGCCTCAACTATGCCACCGCCTACACCTTCACCCTGCCGGGCAACACCGTAAGCGACCTCACCGACAACACCATTGCCGACGCCATCACGCTCACCTTCACCACGAAGAACAAGCCCGTGGTGGCCAAGGGCATCTACAACTTCATCGTGCCCGACGACGGCACCTTTGTGGAGGCGCTCACCGCTGCCAACACGCGCAAGGACAAGACCGTGCGCTTCCGCATCTTCGTGAAGAAGGGCACCTATGTGCTGCCCGTTGATTCCGCCGCGACGGTATCCGGCTCCGATGGAAAGAGCTACTACAGCGTGACCCACTACATCTCCGCCGACAACATCTCCGTCATCGGAGAGGATAGGGACTCTACGGTCATCATCAACGATGTGCCTTACGACAACGTGGCCGGTTCCTACGGCCCCGCTTGCCCCATCGAGGGCATCGGCAAGTGCGACGTGCTGCAAATCTCGGGCAAGAGCACCTATCTTGAGGACATCACCATCAAGAACGGTACAGCCGACGCAACAGGCCGCAACCTGGCCGTGCAGGATCGTGGCGACAAGACCGTCTACAAGAACGTGACGCTCTATGGCTACCAGGACACCTGGACATCGAATGGCGACAACTCGCGCTTCTATTTCGAGGATGGCATCATCCGTGGACGCACCGACTACATCTGTGGCAAGGGCGACGCCTTCTTCAATGGGGTGACCTTCCAGAACGTTGCCGGAGGCTACATTGCCGTGCCTTCGAGACCCCGCAAGTGGGGATGGATTCTGAGCGGATGCACCATCAAGGGTGAGACCGAGGACGTGGACGGCAACTACACACTCGGACGGCCTTGGGGCTCGGGTACGCCCATTGCACTCTGGATTAACACGAATATGGAGGCACAGCCCTCGGCTATCGGCTGGAGCGAGATGAGCGGTGGCTACCCCGCACGCTTCGCCGAGTATAACTCCACCACCGCTACGGGTACCGTCATCGACCTGTCGAACCGCAAGACCACCTTCGGCGACGGACACGCCAACAATCCCGTGCTCACCGCCGAGGAGGCCGCTCAATACACCGTGGCCACTGTCATGGGCGATGGCGACGACTGGGATCCCACCGAGCTCACCGAGCAGGCCAGTGCGCCCACAAACGTGAAGCTTGAGGACGACACGCTCAGCTGGGACGACAACGACTACGTGTTCTGCTGGGCCGTGTGCAAGGATGGAAACGTGGTGGCCTTCACCACCGAGCCTTCCTACACCGTCGACGACAAGTCTAGCGTGTGGTCGGTGCGTGCCGCCAACGAGATGGGCGGCCTCGGCGAGGCTACCGCAGTAGTGTCGGCCACCGACGGCATTGCCGACATCAGTGCCAAGGGCGAGGCTGGCCATGTGGTCAAAGCCGAGGTTTACACGCTCGACGGAGTACGCATTGCTGCTCCGGCACGTGGTGTGAACATCATTGTGAAGACCTATGCCGACGGAAGCAAGAAGACTGGAAAGGTCATCTTGAAGTAAGCTTGAGGCAAATATCCTGATTGCGGGGATGCACCATCATTCGTCTTATGGTGCATCCCCGTTCTTTGTTTTGAATCGTATGCATATATAACGTTGGAAGAGAATATATTTTGTCCGCCAAAGTTGTTGCCGTTTCAGATTTTATTGCTACCTTTGCCATGTCATTATTTCAATATTTTTGTTTCCTCGTACCATTCGGCTGAATGGAGCTTTTGCCTATGGCAAGGTGCTGAGCCGATGGGAAAAGGATAGGGGGAGGATGAATAAACAGATTAACGTGTTGATTCGAGGATGAATGCAGGTACACACAAGTGGGAGACGCTTCTGCTGGTAGCAGTCCTGGTGCTGGTGATGGCCATCTATCTGTTCAGACTGACGTATTCCGGACTTTGGTACGACGAGGGTGTAGAGTACTTCTATTCCAAGTACATGACCGGCCCGTTGCCGGCGGGCATGGAGCCGGGCGGTCATGGATTGTCGAACATGTACCAGCGCATTTGCTCCACCTATCAGCCCCCGTTGTTCAATGTGCTGATGTACTTCTGGCTGCTCATCGCCGACAACGAGTCTTGGTTCCGTCTGGCGGGCGTGCTGACCACCTTCGTGGGAGCCGTGGGGCTCTATGCCGCAATGAGGCGCTTGTCCAACTATTGGTGGGCGCTTGCCGGGATGGTGGTGTTCCTCGCCACACCCTCCATACACCATTATGCTTTGGAATGCGGCGAATACAACCTGATGGTTTGCATGGAGTGCTGGGCGCTCTATTTCTATTGCTCGGCTCTCAAGGCGGTTGACCTGCGCGGGCAGAAGAGGCACATGACGGGATTCCTCGTCTTTGCCTGCCTGGCCGCCTACAGCCAATATGGAGCCATCCTGGTGATGGTGCCGCTCTATCTTGCGCTGTTGGCGTTCTTCCTCTATGCACGCAACCGGGCTGCCGTCCGCTTCCTGCTCATTGGGGCGTTGGTCGTGTTCCTCGCAGCCGCCTTGCCCCTGGTGTTTTTTTTTCTGATTCCCCAGATGGGCCACCAGCAGGGAGGCGATGTGTCGCATGCGCCGGTGTTTGTCCTTGGAGCAGCCTATTCCCTCTTGCGCGGTGTCTACAAGGTCAACTTGTTCGTCTTTGACAAAGGAAGGTATGGAACCATCTATGTCACGCTCGTCATCACCCTTGTCGCGGCTGTCGCCTTCTTCCTTAAAGACAAGGCTTTCAAGGTCCTTTCCGGCGGTGCCATCCTCGCCTATCTCATCTATTTCGTGCTTGTAGCCTGCTCTTATTATGCCTACAACGACTGGGACGGCTCGTTGGGATGCAACAACCAGGGAGGACGCTACACCCTCTTCATGGCCCCCCTCATTGTGCTGGCGGGTGTCTACTCCTTTTATGTTTGCGCCTCCAAATGCAAGGCGGTGCCGGTCTCGGTGAGCCTCTCGGTGCTGTCCATGATGGTTTTCTTGTTCT
>CAZVWX010000127.1:0-5589 GCA_964631105.1 uncultured Prevotella sp.
GAATCCTCAGCTCACGCTCCTTGAGCACGGTGCGGAGCACGCTGTCGAGCTCCTTCGACATGCTCTCGAAGTCCACCTGCCGGTCGGTGCGCGTGTCCGACCCGCTGGCCAGCACGTCGGCCATCGAGTTGTCGTCGTCGTCGCCGAAGGGCGCGTCGATGCTCATGTGGTGCGAGTCGGCGTTCAGGCTCTGCTCTATTTTCATCTCGTCGATGCCCGTGATTTGCGAGAGCTCCTGCACCGACGGGCGCCGGTTGTGCTCCTGGACAAACTTGCTTGTCACCTGGTTGATTTTGCTCACGGCCCCCACCTGGTTCAGGGGCAGCCTCACGATGCGGCTTTGCTCGGCAATGGCCTGCATGATGCTTTGCCGAATCCACCACACGGCATAAGAGATGAACTTGAACCCGCGTGTCTCGTCGAATTTCTCGGCGGCCTTCACCAGTCCGATGTTGCCCTCGTCTATCAGGTCGGTGAGCGACAATCCCTGGTGCCGATACTGCTTGGCCACCGACACCACAAACCTGAGGTTGGCCTTGACCAGCTTGTCCTTGGCCCGCTCGCCCTCGCGGCCCCCCTTGCGGATGGTCTCGGCAAGTTGAATCTCCTCATCGACGGTGACCATCGGCTCGTGGCTGATTTCAGCCAGATACTTGTCAAGGGCCTCACCGGCGCGGTTGGTGATGCTTCTGGAAATCTTTAATTGTCTCATTCTTAATCTCTTTCTACCTTGTGCTTAATGGATATGTATTCAGTTTTTGTAGTGCAAAAAGTGTGCCGTCCGATTTTGGCGGGGCAAAGTTACTAAAAATAATGGTAGAACCTATCAAATATTACGAAAATATTTCATGTCTTCCCTTATTTTTTATTCTTCCGGCCTTGGAGTTGGCAGGCTTGCCAAAATCCCGCATGGATTACAAGGATGGTCATGCTGCTCCTGCTTTTTGGGCATGGCCGGCATGGCAAGGCCGGAGGAGCATCATGCCAGCTCGGCGGAACCCTTCCACGTCATGAGCCCTCGTGCGGAACGGTTGCCCGCTTTTCCAGTTGCAGGACGGGCGTCGCGTCGGGCCCGTTCCCCATTTTGACGGGAATCCACAGGTGCCGGCTGTCGCCGAGCGCGCCGGGGTTCCACCGGTCGGCCATGAAGACGAAGTCGGCCCCGCCGAAGAGCTTCCGTTCCGAACGGCTTTCCACCTTATATATATAGCACCCTTGTGCGCCGAACGTGCGGTCGGCGTCGTCGCCGCGGCATGGGTTGGGCAGTTGCCGCCAGGGCCCGAGGATGTTCGTGGCCTTGAAGAGGCGTGCCGCGTTGGGAGCCCATCCCGTGCATCCGCTCGTCACCATCCAGTAGGTGCCGTCCTTCTTGAAGATGGTGGGGGCCTCGTTCTGCCCTCCGGGAGCCACGCGCACCAGCGTCCCGTTGTGAGCCAGGTAGTCGTCGGTGAGTTGCGCGATTTGCAGGGTGAGGTTCTCTTCCGACGAATAGATGTGGTAAGCCTTTCCGTCGTCGTCGACGAAGATGGTCATGTCGCGTGCCATTTGTCCGTCCCTCACGTCGCGCACGAAGAACATGCCCCTTTCCGTCTGCTTCCGCCATTCCGGCGTCCACCACGCTTGCATCTCGGGCGAGCGCAGCTGGCGTTGCAGGTCGGTGGTGTCGGGCAGGGGGAATCCGATGGCGTACTGGCCCGGGAGCACGCGTCCGGAGCCGACGAAGGCGAACGGTCCCGTGGGCGTGTCGCTCGTGGCCACGCCGTAGCGCGCCGCGGCGTAGCCCTGCCCTTTCAGTTCCAGGTGGAACCAGAGCACGAACTTCCGCGTCCGGCGGTTGTATACCACCTTGGGCCGCTCAATGATGCACCCCCTGGCAATGTCGCTCCCCGCCTGTTCCGACACCGGGAGCGCCAGCCCCCGGTCGGTCCAGTGCCGCAAGTCTTTCGACGAGTAGCAGGCCACGCCCAGCGAGCTCACCGGGCCGCCCGTGCTCCTCCGTTCCCCATACCAGTAGTAGGTGCCTTGGTGGCGGATGATGTTGCCCCCGTGGGCGTTGATGTGCCGGTTGTTGTTGTCCGGCCAGAAGCCGCCGAGCCATCCCGGTTGTGCATGGAGTCGCGGCGCCGGAGCCAGCAGGAGCAGGAGTGCGGGGAGGATTTTCATTGCGGAAAAGGGCTTTTGTGTCATTTGCTTGCAAAAATAGTCATTTCCCCGGAAAAGTTCAAGGGGGGTAGGCTTCTTTTTATGGCTTTTTCAAGGGGAGTGCGTCAGCCGTGTGCTCGCCAATCATCTTTTCCATCCAAATCACGTCGTACCAACGGCCGAACTTATAGCCCGCCTTGTGGAAGTGGGCGCAGCGCGTGAAGCCCATCGAGGCATGGAAGTGGACGCTGTCGAGCGGCAGGTATTCGTCGGGCTCGTCCATAAACGTGATGCACGCGTTCATGTTGAGCGCCCCCTGCGCCCGCAGCAGCCTCTCCAGTTCGGCGTACAGCCGCTTGCCAATGCCGTGGTGCCGCTCGCCCATGTCGAGATAGATGGTCGACTCCACGCTCCACTGGTAGGCCGCCCGCCCGCTGAACTGGTGGGCGTAGGCGTAGCCCACAATCCTTCCGTCCCTGGCGGCCACGATGTAGGGATAGTCCTTGCCGATGCTCGCGATGCGCCCGCGGAAGTCGGAAAGCGCCGGCACGTCGTACTCGAACGTTATCGCCGTCCGCTCCACGTAGGGGGCGTAGATGGCGAGCAGCTCCTCCGCGTCCCCTACCGTCGCCTTTCTTGTTGTGATGCCTGTCATGGTGGTTTCCTTTCCATTGCCGGGTCATCCCGCCACGTTGCGGTCCTCGGGCATGCAAATCATCAGGATGATGTACACCACGACGCCGCTGAACGCCGTGCCGAAGGTCAGCAGCAGGTACACCAGGCGCACAATCGTCGGGTCCCAGCCGAAGTAGTTGGCAATGCCGCCACACACGCCGGCAATCATCTTGTCGCTCGTCGAGCGCGTCAGTCTTTTCCTCTCCATGGTCTTGTTTCTATTCGTGTATCGTTCTGTTCCTCATGCGGCGCATCCCCCCCAGTCCTTCCTGACTTATGGGCGGTGTCCGCCAAGGTGCCGACAAAGTTACGAAATTCTTTTCAATGCGCCAACATTCTCGTGGCGTTTATTTGCCCAGGCCGAAGGAAAGGCGCTTGCCGGCGGACAACCGCAACGCCCCAACGGGGGAGTAGGGGCAAATGGAGCAAATGTTTACATTCTCGCTCTACTCTCCAAAATCTTGACTTTGACGGAAAGTCGGGGTAAACCATGCTTTTGTGACATTCTGCGAAGAAAGCTCCTCGATTTGCTTACCGTTTTGTAAAGATGCGAGAAAAATAGGGGGTCGGTTCGAAGAACGGCCTTCTTCGGTCCGAAGAACGGCCTTCTTTGCCTCGAAGAACGGCCTTCTTCGATGCCAAGAAGGCCGCTTACACATGGCAAGAAGGCCGTTCTTCGAATCGATGGGAGAATAGTTGACAATGCAGGTCGGTATTTCTTGATGCAGAGCAACGCCCGTCGGCTTGCGTCCCGGCGAAAGCCGACGGCCGCCGCCCGGGGTGATGTGCCATCCCCGCGCGATGGGAAACGCCCGTTCCGGACAAGGGATGCGGGCGGGGGCACGCTGGAGTGCGTGATTTTTTTTCGGGAATCAAGCCGCCGTCTTGCCACTTTTTTGTATTTTTGCACAAACAATCACGAAAAGCCGGCGGGCTGCCACGGGTGGCACCCCCTCCCCGCGCGCCTCCGGGCGCACCGCCCGCGCGACGGACAACCCGCAAACAACGAATCCTTAGACACCGACAACCATGAACAGACCAACCCTCATCCTCTGCACGCTGCTGCTTGGACTGGCCGGGACGCTCCACGCCCAGACGGCCATCAGCCTCGCCGGCACGTGGCAGTTCTCGCAAGGCGAGGAGCCTCGCCTCGACGACGCCATCCGCCTGCCGGGCTCCATGCTCACCAACGGCAAGGGCGACCCCGTGGACACGCACACCCCGTGGACGGGCAGCCTCTACGACTCGTCGTTCTACTTCAACCCCCATATGGCCCGCTACCGCGTGCCGGGGCGGATGAAGTTCCCCTTCTTCCTCACCCCCTCGCGCCACTACGTGGGCGCGGCGTGGTACGAGCGCCACGTGGTGGTGCCGCGGGCGTGGCGGAAGCGCCGGGTGACGCTCTTCCTGGAGCGCCCCCACATCGAGACCACCGTGTGGGTGAACGGCCATGAGGCGGGCCACGCCACGTCGCTCAGCGTGCCCCACGAGTACGACATCACGCCCTATGTGGCCTTCGGGGCCGACAACGTGGTGCGCATCCGCGTGTACAACGGCATCGAGAACGTGTGCGTCGGGCAAGACTCGCACAGCGTGACCGACCAGACCCAGGGCAACTGGAACGGCCTCGCGGGGCGCATCGAGCTGCGCGCTCGCGGACGGAAGACCGTCGGGAGCGTGGAAGCCTGGCCCGACGTGGCGGGGCGCCAGGTGCGGCTCGTCGTGCGCCCGGCGGGCCTCCGCCCGGCCTTCCTCCTCGACGGGCGGCGCGTCCATCCGCGGCGCACCAGCGACTCCACCTTCGTCCTGCCCCTGGCCGACATGAAGTTGTGGTCGGAGCGCTCGCCATACGTCTACCACCTCGCCGTGGCCACCGCCGACGACACGCTGCGCACCACCTTCGGCATGCGCGAAGTCGGCATCCGCGGACCCCAGCTGCTGCTCAACGGCAGGCCCGTGTGGATACGCGGCACCGTGGAGAACTGCTGCTTCCCCCTCACGGGCTACCCGCCCACCGACGTGGCGTCGTGGCGGCGCATCATCGCCAAGTGCAAGTCGTATGGGCTCAACGCGATGCGCTTCCACAGCTATTGTCCGCCCGAGGCGGCCTTCACTGCCGCCGACGAGCTGGGCTTCTTCCTCCAGCCCGAGGGGCCCAGCTGGCCCAACCACGGCGTGAAGCTGCGCCGCGGCATGGCCATCGACAGCTACCTCATGGACGAGACGCGCCGCATCGTCGAGGCCTACGGCAACCACCCCTCGTTTGTGATGCTCTCGGCCGGCAACGAGCCCGCCGGCGACTGGGTGAGCTGGGGCAACGACTGGGTGGACTACTGGCGGCGGCGAGACACGCGGCGGGTGTATTGCAGCTTCAACGTGGGCGGCGGATGGGCCTGGGACGACGGCTCGCAATACCACGTGAAGGGCGGCGCGCGCGGCCTCGACTGGGACCGGCACGCCCCGCAATGCGCCGACGACTACGAGCAGCAGCTGCGCTTCCCCCGCAACTACAAGGGCACGGAGCCCAACCACACCCCCATCATCGCCCACGAGCAGGGGCAGTGGTGCGCCTTCCCCGACCTCGACGAGCGGAGCCAGTACACCGGGGCCTACAAGGCGGCCAACTTCGACATCTTCGCCGACCTGCTGCGCGACAACGGCATGGCCCCGATGGCGCACCGCTTCCTCATGGCCAGCGGCCACCTGCAGGTGACGGCCTACAAGTACGAGATAGAGCGCAACCTGCGCACGCCCTCGGATGCGGGGTTCATG